>DASYTI010000120.1 GCA_036002485.1 Candidatus Methylomirabilota bacterium
GTTCTTCGCCGCCCTCGTGGGCGCGTTCCTCGTGCTGCGCCTCGGCGCTCAGGTCTGGCCCCCGCCCTTACAGCCGCGCCTGCCCGTGGAAGTGACCGGCGTCAACACCGCCATCCTGCTGCTCAGCGGCGCCACGATGGCCCTCGCCCTCAGGGCGATCGGCCGGGGGAACCAGGCGGGGCTCTCCCGCTATCTCGGCGGCACGGCCGTGCTCGGGGCGGTCTTTCTCGCCGTGCAGGGGTACGAGTGGACGCGGCTCGTGCACTTCGGCCTCACGGCATCCTCGGGGACCTACGGGGCCACCTTCTACACGCTGGTCGGCGTCCATGGCGCCCACGTGCTCGGCGCCCTCATCTGGCTGTCGCTGGTGCTGGTCGCCGCGCGGCGCGGCCGGTTCTCGACCCGGACTCACGTCCCCGTCACGCTGTGCGGGATGTTCTGGTTCTTCGTGGTTTTCCTCTGGCCGGTGCTGTACGTGCTCGTGTACCTGCGGTGAGACCATGAAGGCTTGGAGGGGGAGCGGACAGTGAGCCAGGTCGAGACGATGCATCCCGGCACGGAGCCGGCGGAGTCGCCCCTCACCCCCGAGAGCTGGGGGAAGCTGGGCATGTGGATCTTCCTCGCGGGCGACGCCATGGGGTTCGGCGTGCTCCTGTGCGCCTACGGAGCCATGCGCTACGGCAGCGCCGACTGGCCCAACCCGTACCAGCGTCTCGGCATCAACCTGACCGCCTTCATGACGTTCCTCCTGATCTGCTCCAGCGTCACCATGGTCAAAGGGCTCGAAGGGGTCAAGAACGGGAAGCGGGGGATCGCCCAGATCTATCTGCTCCTCACCGTCATCGGAGGCTTGGGCTTCCTCTCGCTTCAGGCCTACGAGTGGACCAAGCTGATCGGCGAGGGGCTGAAGATCTTCGGGAACCCCTGGGGCGCGTCCCTCTTCGGCACGACGTTTTTCATCATCACGGGGTTCCACGGCATGCACGTCACCGGCGGCGTCATCTACCTGAGTGTCATGCTAGCCCTGGTCTCCAAGCCCACGACCGCCCTCGGGACCGGATGGACTTACAACGTCGTGGAGATCTCCGGCCTCTACTGGCACTTCGTGGACCTGGTCTGGATCATGGTCTTCACGTTCATCTATCTCCTGTAGGACGGAGCGACCAATGGCCGACGGACACGCGAGCCCCAACTACTGGCTGATCTGGCTGTACCTCTTCATCCTGACGGTGACCGAGATCGCGGTCATCTTCGCGCCCATAGCCAAGGTCCTGATCGTCATCGCTCTGGTCTCGCTCGCCCTGGTCAAGGCCACGCTGGTGGCGGCGTACTTCATGCACCTCCGGTTTGAAGTCCGGACCCTTGCCCTGATCGCGCTGACTCCCCTGTTTCTGGGCGCCCTCTTGATCTTCATCCTCATTCCGGATCACTCGGCGGTCCCCCACAAGACCGCCGACTCGGTGAAAGTCGCGCCCGCCCCTGGTCATCGCTGATGCCTTGATGCCGGTGGCGTCCCTGGGGTCTCGATGAGCTCCCTCCCGCTCTCGGCCCTTCCTGCCCTTAACGCCGCCCTGAACGCGACCTGCGCCGTCCTCCTGGTGTCCGGCTACCTCATGATCCGCCAGGGCAAGGTGTTGGCGCACAAGATCTGCATGGGCTCCGCGTTCGCGGTCGCCGTCATGTTCCTGGCTTCGTATCTCACGTATCACTATCAGGTGGGCTCGATGAGCTTCGGGGGCCAGGGATGGATGCGTCCCGTCTACTTCAGCCTCCTCACCTCGCACACGATCCTGGCGGCGGGGATCGTCCCGCTCGTCCTCGTGACCCTGTCCCACGCGCTCCGCGGCCGCTTCGATCGGCACATGAGGATCGCGCGGTGGACGCTTCCCCTCTGGCTCTACGTGTCGGTGACCGGGGTGATCGTGTACTTGATGCTCTACCATTTCTACGGGCGCGCCTGAGCGAACGGGTGTTCGAGCGGCGCCGGATCGCGCTGAAGGGTTGGAGAGGCCATTGAGCAGAATCCGATGCGAATGTTATCCTGGTGGTGCACCCGACACCTCGGGATATCAAGGGCGAAGCGCTTGCCTGGTTGACTAAATTCCTATAAAAACTTGGGAGAATGGCTATGTTGACGGTTGTTGGAGTTTTTCAGACGCCGGCGAGCGCCTATGAAGCCGTGAATGAGCTGAGATCTACAAGGATCAAGAAGGAGAAAATCAACCTGCTCGTCCCCGGAGACCCGGAAAAGGCAGTGAGAGAAATACCGACCACGGAGGCCGAACAACCCGGAATGGGAGCGGCGGTAGGAGGCGTCGTGGGCGGGGCATTTGGCGCTGCCGCAGGGGTGAGCCTGGGCGGGGCAGCCGCGAGCATGCTTGTGCCCGGGGTTGGACCAATCATTGCCGTCGGAATTCTTGGCGCGGCCATTCTAGGTGCGATCAGCGCGGCGGGAGGCGCGGCCGCGGGCGATGCGCTGGAAAAAAGTTTGGACCAGGGACTGCCCATAGATGAAATCTACGTTTACGAAGATGCATTGCGGCAGGGACGCTCGATCGTGGCCATCCTTGCCGAGAACGATGAACAGGCCGATGCAGCACGTGAGGTTCTGGAACGAACCGGCGCGGAAAGCATTGATGCGGCTCGCGAGAAATGGTGGATCGGGTTGCGCGATGCCGAGCAGGAAAGCTACACCGCACAGGGGGCTGATTTCACCAAAGACGAAGTGAACTACCGGCGCGGATTCGAAGCGGCTCAAGATCCGAGATTGCGCGGAAAATCTTATCAGGAGTCGGATAAATATCTGGTGGCGCGCTATCCAAAAGTTTACCGTGAAGAAAGCTTCCGCCGCGGGTACGAGCGTGGCCAGGCCCACCGTCACAAGGAACGCGCAGACCGCGCTTCAGGCCAATAGGCAAGTCGATGAGAACCTTTGGGAAGTCTATCAAGGGCTTGGTCGAATCTGTGCCCGCGGGCTTCTGAGGCAGGGTACGTCCGAGTACGGCTGCCTATGCTCTGCGGCGGCGGGTGGATGATCGGGACGGAAAACTCGCGGATCTTTTACGTACGCATCCGCCGAGCGATCGACGGATTATTCTGCTCTCTCAGATGGCCGGCCTCACGGGTCTTCTGATGGCTCTTCTCTCGTGAAACTCATCACCGCGCATAGAATTCTCATTGGAACGGCGATCGTCTTCTTTATTTTCTTTTCTCTGTGGGAGCTCAGAAACTATTTGCAATCGAGCGATACATGGGCGGCCGCCCGGAGCATTCTGTATCTCGTTGTTGCCGCGGGGTTCGGCATCTATTTTAAATCTCTCAAGCGTTGGTACGGATAATCGCGGCGGAAGCGCAGCCGTTTCTGGTTGAGATCACTGAAGAGTATATCGTTCGCGCGGTCGCCGGCCACGCCAAGATGACGTAATCACCGGCGGGGCTGGTCTCCCCGAACGGCTTCTCGCTCACGCGCCGTCCGCTCCTCGCGATCGAGCATCCTCGCCACGACCAGCAGAATGGGGATCAGATACATATGCCCCATGCTCCACATGAGGCCCCCCGCCAGGGCCTGGTCGTCGAGCGCGCTCACACCGAATGGCGGCCGCGACGCCTCGTAATAGGGATACAGAACGCGCTCGGGCAAGGCGATCAAGGCGCTCAGCAGCGTGTTCTGCCCCGTGGCCGCGAGGAGATACAGGATGGCGAAGCCGCGGGGGATCCGCTCGTGCAGCCGGGGCGCCGGCTCCACGATCGGCCACCAGAAGAGGAGCGCCGTGCCGAAGAAGGCCACGTGCTCGACATCGTGGATCACGGGATCGCGCAGCGCGGCCTGATAGGCGGCGGGAAGATGCCAGAGCCACAAGTTCCCGACGAAGAGGAGCCAGGCGACCGGCATCAGGGTGGCGGCCCAGAGGACTTTGCGGAGCGGTGCGTTTCGAGTGAGCAGGCGCCCGAGGGCTCGGCGAGCCCGCCGAGGCAGCCCCCAGAGAGAGGTCGGCAGCGGGTTCCCGAGGAGAAGAAGTGGCGCCGCGATCATCATCAAGATCAGGTGCTGGACCATGTGGGCGGTCAGGAGGACGTCAGCGAGGTCGTCCACGGGCGGGAGGAGGGCGACGGCCACCGCGCCAAGGCCGCTCAGGTAGAGCCCGAGGCGCCATCCGGGGGCAAGCTCCCGATAGCCCCACTCGCGAAGACGCCACCACCCGGAGGCGTACACACTCGCCAGTGTCGCAAGGATGAGCACAACCTCCGGACGCCAGCGCCAGGAGGCGAGCAAGGCTCCGGTCGAGGACGAATGGCTCACGAGGGTCAGCTCATCCACGATCGCCCGGTGTCTGCCCGCCCCGGTTCAGGCCGGGGGCCGGATGACATCGCCCACGCGGATCGTGCCCTCGGTCAGGATTCGCGCTCTCAGGCCGCCCCGATGAATGAGCCCGGCCAGGACTCCTTTCTGAGTGAGGTCCTCCAGGTGCCGGCACGGCTCGCAGAGCCGCGCGCTCCGCAGCAAGACTTGGCCCACCCAGAATTCCTGGTCCACCAAGTGGTTCAAGGGCACGCCGGATGTGGCGATGTTGCGTGGGGTCTCGGCCGGAGACAACTTGGTGCCCAGCGTTTGCCCGTCGGCGTTCAACGCCGCGGTGGAACGCCTCCACGCTCTCAACCTCGATCAAGGTGATCTCACGCCCACCGTGACTCGCCTTCCCCGAATGAGAGCCGTGACCCAAAATACCGGTCCCCCTCGAGTCCCCGACCGGGCACCGCCCGCACCTCGTAGACGGACCTCGCTATGGGGATTCTAGCCCGGCCGTGCGCAGCGGGGGAGTCGATTTAGGGCGGCCGGCCTGACCCCGCGCTGGTGCCCCGATGGGGTGTTGGTCCAGGGCTTCTCCGAGCCGACCGCGAGGTCGGATCTCGCGAATTTACGAGCCCGCGCGGTCCTCGACGGCGATCCTGCCACGAGGCAAGAACCGCGTTCAGGGTGTCTTCCATGTGAGACCCAACAGCGCAATTCCCCACGCCGGAACGAGCGCAGCGCCTCCCAGGAGCCAGTACGTGACCGACCGATAGGCCCGTCCCGACTCGCGAAGGCGCCTCATGGCCCTGTCCGAGAGGATGATCCCGAGGAGCGCGGCCGACGATGCAAGATGAAGGAAGACCGACAACGAATGCTCCGGTCGGCCCGTCGGGGAAGCCGTGGCCCCGAGCAGGCCCACGAAGGCGATGAGCCACGCGGGCAGAAGCGCGGCGAGCCCGAGGGACCAGTGCAGATGGGGACGCTGGCTGGATTCGCGCCCGCCCAGAGCGCGCATGGCGCCCCACGTGGCGAGCGCCCCCACGAGACCGATCAGGACCGACCACGCGATCATGCGCGCGCGGGCCTCGACCATCGGCGGGCGAGCCGGGACGCGGTGCCGGCGAGTCCCCCGGGGAAGGCGAACACGATCGCGACGAGCAGGAGGCCCAGGACCAGGGCCCGATACTCCGTCAGGCGTAACGAGAAGTCCTCTAGCACGAGGAAGGCGAAGGCGCCGGAATGCAGATGCCTCAGTTGAGGCTCATCCGGTCGACGACCTAGTGCACCGTCCCGTTAGTTCGGGACCCACCTTTGGTACCGACGTTACGAGGGAGAAACTGTCCCATGGCTGGGTCTCGAATCTCGGGGACACTGCACTAGCGGAGGGGAGCGGGCAGGTCGGACTTGCCCATCAGGTAGAAATCGACGCCGCGGGCGGCGCTCCGGCCCTCCGCGATGGCCCAGACGATGAGCGACTGTCCGCGCTGCATGTCCCCGGCCGCGAAGACCCCCGGCACGCTCGTCATCCAGTTTGCATCACGCCAGACATTGCCGCGGTCCGTGAGCGTGACTCCGAGGTCGGTAAGCAGCCCCTCGCGCCGCGGGCCCAGAAAGCCCATGGCCAGGAGAACCAGCTCCGCCTCCATCGCATACTCGGTGCCCGGGATATTCCTGAAGCTGACCCGGCCGCCCTCCCTGACCATCTCCACGCGGGCGGCATGCAGGGTGGCGACGCGCCCGTCACGACCGGAGAAGTGGGTGGTATTGACGGAATACTCCCGCGCGCCGCCCTCCTCGTGGGCCGACGAGACGCGAAAGATATTCGGCCAGAGCGGCCACGGATTGCTGGCGACGTCGCGCTCATCCGGCGGCCGGGGCAGGATCTCGAACTGGGTGACCGAGCGCGCCCCCTGGCGATGCACGGTGCCGAGACAGTCCGCGCCGGTATCGCCGCCGCCGATGATGACCACGTGCCTGCCCTGGGCCGTGATGAACTCGGCGTCGGGGACGGTGTCTCCCTCGCAGCGACGGTTCTGGAGCGTGAGGTAGTCCATGGCGAAGTGGATGCCCCCGAGCTCGCGGCCGGGAATCTGGAGGTCGCGCGGCCACTCGGCGCCTCCGGCCAGGACGATGGCGTCGAAGTCTTCGCGCAGAGTCTGGACGGGGACGGTCACCCCGACGTCGGCCCGTGTCCTGAACACGATCCCCGAGGCCTCCATGAGAGCCAGGCGCCGCGTCAGGATGCGCTTCTCCATCTTGAACTCGGGGATGCCGTAGCGCAGGAGCCCGCCCACCCTGTCCGCCTTCTCGAAGACGGTGACGAGGTGGCCGGCCCGATTCAGCTGCTCGGCCGCGGCCAGGCCGGCGGGGCCCGAGCCGACCACGGCGACCTTCTTCCCGGTGCGCACCGCGGGCGTCTCCGCCACCACCCAGCCCTCGTCGAAGGCGTGTTCGATGATGCCGACCTCGACCTGCTTGATGGTCACGGGGTCGTCGTTGATGCCGAGCACGCAGGAGCCCTCGCAGGGCGCGGGGCAGAGGCGGCCCGTCCACTCGGGGAAATTGTTGGTGGCGTGGAGGCGATCGATGGCCTCTCGCCAGCGATCCCGGTAGACGAGGTCGTTCCAGTCGGGGATGAGGTTGCCGAGGGGACAGCCCTGGTGGCAGAAGGGGATGCCGCAGTCCATGCAGCGGGCGCCCTGCATCTTGAGCTTGTCCGCCTCGAAGGGGAGGTAGACCTCTTGCCAGTCGTGGACGCGCTCGTCCACCGGGCGCCGCTTGGGCGCCTCGCGCTTGAATTCGATGAAGCCGGTGATCTTGCCCATCAGGCGGCTAGTTGTGGGCGGACGCCATCACGGCTTCGTCGACGGACAGGCCGCTCTCCTCGGCCTTCTTGATGGCCTGGAGCACGCGCTTGTAGTCGCGCGGCATGATCTTGACGAACATGCCCTGGGTCTCCTCCCAGTTGACGAGCAGTCGCGCGGCCACCGGGCTCTGAGTGTAGCGGATGTGGCGGGAGAGGAGGTCCTTCACAAGCAGGACGTCCTCGGCGTCGACGAGCGGCTCCAGATCGACCATGCCGGGATTGCAGCGCCGCTTGAAGTCGCCCGCGGGGTCGAGCACATAGGCGATGCCGCCCGACATGCCCGCGGCGAAGTTGCGCCCGCTCTGCCCGATGACGACGACGCGGCCGCCCGTCATGTACTCGCACCCGTGGTCGCCCACGCCCTCCACGACGGCGAGGGCGCCGCTGTTGCGCACGGCGAAGCGCTCCCCCGCCACCCCGCGGAAATAGGCCTCGCCGCCCGTGGCGCCGTAGAGCACGACATTGCCCACCAGGATGTTCTCCTCGGCCACGAAGGTCGCCTCGCGCGGCGGATAGACGATGAGCTTGCCGCCCGAGAGGCCCTTGCCGACATAGTCGTTGGCATCGCCCTCGAGCGTGAGAGTGATGCCGCGGGGGACGAAGGCGCCGAAGCTCTGGCCGGCCGAGCCGGTGAAATGTATGCGGATGGTGTCGTCGGGCAAGCCGTCTGGACCATGGCGCCGAGTCAGCTCCGAGCCCAGGATCGTCCCCACCGTCCGGTTGACATTGCGGATGGGCAGACGCACGTCCACGGGGTCCCGGCGCTCGAGGGCCTCGCGGCAGAGCGGCATGAGGGTGGTCATGTCCAGCGACCTCTCGAGGCCGTGATCCTGCTCGACCACCCGGCGGATGGCGACCTCGGGGCCGACGGGGGGCCGATAGAGGATGGCCGAGAAGTCGAGCCCGCGCGCCTTCCAGTGATCCACGGCCGGCCGCACGTCGAGAAGATCCGAGCGGCCGATGAGCTCGTCCATGGTGCGGACGCCGAGCTGGGCCAGGTGCTCGCGCACCTCTTCGGCGACGAAGCGGAAGAAGGCCTCGACGAACTCGGGCTTGCCCGTGAACTTGGTGCGGAGCTTCGGGTCCTGGGTCGCGATGCCGACCGGGCACGTGTTGAGATGGCAGACGCGCATCATGATGCAGCCCATGACGACGAGGGGGGCGGTGGAGAAGCCGTACTCCTCCGCGCCCAGGAGGGCGGCGATGACCACGTCGCGGCCCGTCTTCATCTGGCCGTCGGTCTGGACGATGATGCGGTCGCGGAGCTTGTTCATGACCAGGATCTGCTGCGTCTCCGCCAGGCCGAGCTCCCAGGGGACGCCCCCATGCTTGATGGAGGTCAGGGGAGAGGCGCCCGTGCCGCCGTCGTGGCCCGAGATGAGGACGACGTCGGCATGGGCCTTGGCCACCCCGGCCGCCACCGTGCCCACCCCGACCTCGGCCACGAGCTTGACGCTCACGCGCGCCTTTGGATTGCCGTTCTTGAGATCGTGGATGAGCTGCGCCAGGTCTTCGATCGAGTAGATGTCGTGGTGCGGGGGCGGAGAGATGAGTCCCACCCCCGGCATGGCGTGGCGCACTTTGGCGATCCAGGGATAGACCTTGCTCCCCGGAAGCTGGCCGCCCTCGCCCGGCTTGGCGCCCTGGGCCATCTTGATCTGGAGCTCCTCGGCATTGACGAGGTACTCGCTGGTGACGCCGAAGCGACCGGAGGCGACCTGCTTGATGGCGCTGCGGCGCCAGTCGCCGTTGGGATCGCGCGGGTAGCGGGCGGGGTCTTCGCCGCCCTCGCCCGTGTTGGACTTGCCGCCCATGCGGTTCATGGCGATGGCCAGCGTCTGATGGGCCTCGAGGCTGATGGAGCCGTACGACATGGCGCCAGTGGCGAAGCGCTTGATGACGGCCTCGACGGGCTCGACCTCTTCGATGGGCACGGGCGGCCGTGTGGACTTGAACGTGAACAGTCCCCGGAGCGTGGCCAGGTGCTCGTTCTGGGCGTTGACGAGGGTGGTGTACTCCTTGAAGATCGAGTACTGCTTGGCGCGCGTGGCGTGCTGGAGCTTGAAGACGGTGTCGGGGTTGAAAAGGTGGTACTCGCCGTCGCGCCGCCACTGGTATTCGCCGCCCCAGTCGAGCTCCGGCTCGCCGATGGGCCGCTCGGGGAAGGCGCGGTGGTGCCGGATGAGCGCCTCCTGCGCCACCACATCCATGCCGATCCCGCCGATGCGCGAGGCCGTCCAGGTGAAGTAGCGGTCGACGAAGTTCTTGGCGAGCCCGATGGCCTCGAAGATCTGCGCGGCGCGGTACGACTGGATGGTGGAGATGCCCATCTTCGAGATGACTTTGAGCACGCCCTTGTTCAGCGCCTTGATGTAGTTCTTCACGGCCGTCTTGTGATCGAGGGCGGGCAGGATGCCCTGGCCGATCATGTCGTCGAGCGTCTCGAAGGCGAGATAGGGGTTGATGGCCCCCGCCCCGTAGCCCAGGAGCAGGGCCATGTGGTGAACCTCGCGCGGCTCCCCCGTCTCGATGATGAGCCCGACCTTGACCCGCTTGCCCTCCCGGATCAGGTGGTGATGCACGCCCGCCGTGGCCAGGAGCGCCGGGATGGGCGCCCACTCGCGGTTCACCCCGCGGTCCGAGATGATGAGATAGGTGTATCCCTCGTCGACGGCCCGGGCGGCGCGGCGGCAGAGCTCCTCCATGGCGGCGGCCAGGCCGGCCGCGCCGTCGGTGACGGCGAAGAGCATCGGCACGGTCGTGGCCTTGAAGCCCGGCAGGTCGACGTGGCGGATACGGGCCAGCTCGGCATTGTCGAGAATGGGCGTCTTGAGCTTGATCTGCCGGCAGGCCTCCGGCACGGGCTCGAGCAGGTTACCCTCGGGTCCTATGCTCGTGGCGATCTGCGTCACCAGCTCCTCGCGGATGCCGTCGAGCGGCGGATTGGTCACCTGCGCGAAGAGCTGCTTGAAGTAGTCGTAGAGCAGCCGCGGCCGGTCCGAGAGCACGGCCAGGGACGTGTCGGTGCCCATGGAGCCCACCGGCTCCTCGCCCGCCGTGGCCATGGGCGCCAAGAGGATGCGCAGGTCCTCGTGCGTGTAGCCAAAGGCCTGCTGGCGCTCCAGCACCGTGTCGTGGTCCGGCTCGGGCAGGCTCGGCGGCTCGGGCAGGCTCTCCAGCGGCTTGAGATGGGTGGCCAGCCACTCGCCGTAGGGACGCTCGATGGCGAAGGCGTGCTTGAGCTCGGCATCGTCGATGATGCGCCCCTGGGCGGTGTCCACGAGGAAGATGCGGCCGGGGTGCAGGCGCTCCTTGATCAGCACGCGCTCGGGCGGAATGTCGAGCACGCCGACCTCCGAGGCCATGACCACGAGCCCGTCCCGGGTGACGTAGTAGCGGGAGGGGCGGAGGCCGTTCCGGTCGAGGACGGCGCCGATGACCGTCCCGTCCGTGAAGGCGATCGAGGCGGGGCCGTCCCACGGCTCCATCAGACAGCCGTGGTACTCGTAGAACTCCTTCCGCTCCGCCGACATGGACTCGTGCCCGCTCCACGCCTCCGGGATCATCATGAGCACGGCCAGGGGCAGCGGCCGTCCCGCCATGACCAGGAGCTCCAGCACATTGTCGAAGATCGCCGAGTCGCTGCCGCCCTCGATCACGATGGGGAGGATCTTCTGGAGATCGTCGCCCAGGAGGGCCGAGCGGCACAGCGCCTCGCGCGCCTTCATCCAGTTGATGTTGCCCCGCAGGGTATTGATCTCGCCGTTGTGGGCGATGTACCGATACGGATGGGCCAGCGGCCAGGAGGGGAAGGTGTTCGTGGAGAAGCGCTGGTGCACGAGGGCGAGGGCGGACTCCACGAGCGGGTCCGTGATGTCGGGGAACATGGTCTCGATCTGGTCCGCCGAGAGCATGCCCTTGTAGATGAGGGTGTTCGCGGACAGGCTCGGCAGGTAGAAGTAGCCGCGGTCCGCCATGTCGGATTGCCGGATGGCGTGCTCGATGCGCTTGCGGATGACGTAGAGCTTGCGCTCGAAGACCTGGGCATCCGGCACGGCCGCGCCGCGGCCGATGAACACCTGCTCGATCGTCGGCTCGACTGAGCGCGCGGACGGTCCCACCGGGCTGTCGTCGGTGGGCACGGGTCGCCAGCCCAGGAGCGTCTGCCCTTCCTCGCTGGCGATGGTGGCCAGCGTCTCCCGGCAGCGCTCGGCCTGGGCGGGATCACGGGGAAGGAAGACGAGCCCGGCGCCGTAGTGCTTGGGGACGGGGAGGGTGATGCCGAGCTTGCCGCACTCGCGGCTGAGAAAGGCATGCGGGATCTGGATCAGGATGCCCGCGCCGTCGCCCGTATTGACCTCGCAGCCGCAGGCGCCGCGGTGGAGGAGGTTCTTGAGCACCTCGAGGGCCTGGGCGACGATGGCGTGCGATCGGCGGCCCTTGATGTCCACCACGAAGCCGACGCCGCAGGCATCGTGCTCGTGGTCCGGGTTGTAGAGCCCCTGAGCCTCCGGAAGCCCCGCCGGTGTCGCCTTTGACATCCCGTTCTCCTCCGTGATTGCCAGCGATGCTTCGTCACGCCCTCGTGAAGGGGCTGGACCTTGTGAAGGTGAATCACAATGTCCGAGTTGAGCGGAAACGTTACACCAGATCGGAGCATTAGCCAAGCACAAATTCGAAAAAACATAGCATCAGTATGTCTAATGGTGTAGTCTCGGCACGTGAACCTCGACGCGCTCAAGCTCTACTGCGACGTGGTCAGACTCCGGAGCTTCTCGCGCGGCGCCGCCGCCAACGGCATCTCACAATCGGCCGCGAGTCAGGCCATCCAGCAGCTCGAAGGCGAGCTCGACGTGCCCCTGCTGGATCGCTCGCGACGCCCGCTCGTGGCTACCAAGGCGGGCCGGGTCTTCTTCGACGCCTGCCGCGGCCTGCTCCAGGGATTCGCCAGGGCGCGTTCGGAGCTTCTCGCCTCCAAGGAGATGGTCGACGGGACGGTGCGGGTGGCCGCCATCTACTCGGTGGGCCTGCACGACATGAGCCGGCACATGCAGCCCTTCATGTCCGCGCATCCCCATGCCCGCGTGCTGCTCGAGTGCCTTCACCCTCACAAGGTCGTCGAGGCGGTCCTCAATGACGAGGCCGATCTGGGAGTGCTCTCGTATCCCACGGCGAGCCGAACCCTGGCCGTGATGCCGCTTCGCTCCGAGCCCATGGTGCTGGTGACCCACCCGAGTCACCGTCTGGCCAAGCGGCGGCTCGTCCAGCCCGGTGATCTGTCCGGGGAGAAGTTCGTCGCCTTCGACCGCGACCTGGCCGTCCGCCGCGCCATCGACCGCGCGCTCAGGCAGCACGGGGTGAAGGTCAATGTGGTCATGGAGTTCGACAATGTCGAGACCATCAAGCAGGCCATAGGCATCGCCGCCGGCGTGTCCATCCTACCCAGGCCCACCGTGGTGATGGAGTCAGGCATGCGCACGCTGGCCACGGTACCCCTGGCCCTGCCGGGTCTCGCCAGACCCATCGGGATCATCTACCGTCGCGGAAAGCAGATGCCGCCCGCCGTCTCGAGATTCATCGACGTGCTGCGCAAAGCCGACGACGCCCAGGGTGGTGACCATACTCAGGACCGCCGAGACGCAAACTGGGGGAGTGCGGGGGCCATTCGAGGCCCCCGCTGACGAATGATCCCAGGGGCCCGTGTGGTAACGTATCGGGCATGACCAGCGCGTCATTGATCATCGCGGCCAGCGAGGCCGACTCCAACCTCTACTACGCCTGCCGGTTCCTGGCCCCCGATCCCTTCGTCTATCTCGACGTCGGCGGCAAGAAGATTCTCCTGATGTCCGACCTCGAGGTGGATCGCGCCCGCGCCCAGGCGCGGGTGGACGAGGTCCTGTCACTCACCGAATGGGAGGCCAAGGCCCGCCAGCGGTGGCCCCAGCCCCGCCTGACGGATACGGTCACCGTGCTCCTCGAGGGCTACGGCGTCTCCAAGGTGGAGGTGCCGGCGGACTTCCCTCTCGAGCTGGCCGACCGCCTTCGCGAGCGCGGGATCACCGTGGCGCCGCGGCCGCACCCATTCTTTCCCCAGCGAGTGATCAAGACGATCGAGGAGATCGCCGCGATCGAGGAGACGCAACGGCACACGGAGACGGCCCTGGCCGCGGCCCTCGACGTGCTCCGCGCCAGCACCATTCGCGGCGACCAGGTGATCTACAAGGGCCGCCCGCTGACCTCGGAGGACCTCAAGAAGGTCGTCAACGTCTCGCTCATGGAAAACGACTGCATTGCCGAGCACACCATCATCGCCTGCGGTGAGCAGGGGGTGGATCCCCACAACCAGGGGTCCGGCCCCATCCATCCCAACCAGGGAATCATCTTCGACATCTTTCCCCGCTCCTCGCAGACTCGCTACTACGCCGACATGACGCGGACCGTGGTCAAGGGCAAGGCTCCCGACGAGCTCAGGCGGCTCTACGACGCCGTCCTGGCCGCTCAGCTTCGCGGCATCGAGCTGATCCGCGACGGTGCATCGGGCGGAGCCATCCACACCGAGGTCGCGCGGACCATGGAGGCCCGCGGCTATACGACGGGGGTGGTGGACGGCCGGCAGCAGGGCTTTTTCCACGGCACCGGGCATGGCGTCGGGCTCGACATTCACGAGCCCCCGCGCATCAGCCGGGTGGACTACGAGCTCAAGACGGGGCAGGTGGTTACCGTGGAGCCTGGTCTCTACTATGCCGGCCGGGGCGCGGTGAGGATCGAGGACATGGTGCTCGTGGATGCCGGGGGCTGTCGGAACCTCACGCGCGCCCCGAAAATGGACCTGCTGGAGCTCTAGAGAGCCACGGGAGCGCGGCGCGGCGGAGGACCGTGGTAAGGCCGCAGGCAGGCGGACATATCCTTGCCATCGCTGGCGGTTTTGGGTAGCATGAGCCTGTAGCGGCCCCTGCCTGGAAGAGTTTTCCAGTGACATGCGTCGGGGTCGCTCTGCGCCTCAGATGAAGTCACTGAGAAGACGAAGTCACTGAAAGGACGATCGAGACCATGAGCGAAACGGTAACGCCCGCCCCGGCGGTCGCGAAACCGCGCCGTACCTTGACTCGCGCCGTCATCCGATTCGCCGGCGATTCCGGCGATGGCATGCAGGTGACCGGCGAGCAGTTCACGACAGAAGCGGCGTGGGCCGGCAACGATATCTCGACCCTGCCCAATTTCCCCGCGGAGATCCGCGCTCCCGCCGGCACGCTCTTCGGCGTGTCGAGCTTCCAGCTCCAGTTCGGCAGCCAGCGCGTGTACACGCCGGGCGATCAGCTGGACTCTCTGGTGGCCATGAATCCCGCCGCCCTCAAGGTGCATCTTGGCGACCTCAAGCCGGGGGGCATCCTCATCGTCAACACCGCCGCCTTCGACCAGCGCAACCTCGAGAAGGCGGGCTATCCGAAGGACGAGAAGGGCGAGCCCAAGAGCCCGCTCAACGATCCCGGTCTGGCCGAGAAGTTCCGGCTCTACCAGGTGGACATCAGCGGCATGACCAAGAAGTGCCTCGAGGATTTGCCCCTCAACGCCAAGGAGAAGGAGCGCTGCAAGAACTTCTTCGCTTTGGGATTGGTCTCCTGGATCTATACGCGGCCGCTCGATCCGACCCTGGATGCCATCAAGAAGCGCTTCGCCAAGAACCCGACCTTCGTGGAGGCCAATATCCGCGTGCTCAAGGCCGGCCACGCCTTCGGCGAGACGGCGGAGATGTTCTCCGAGCACTACGGCATCGAAGCCGCGGAGATGCCTGCGGGCGTCTATCGCAGCATGACGGGCAACCGGGCGCTCGCCTGGGGGCTCCTGGCCGCGGCGGAGCGGACGCAGATCCCCATCGTCTTCGGCGCCTATCCGATCACGCCGGCCTCGAGCATCCTGGAAGAGCTGGCCCTGCACAAGCGCTGGCGGGTGCGGACCTTCCAGGCCGAGGACGAGATCGCCGCCGTCACCTCCGCCATCGGCGCGTCCTTTGGCGGCGCCATCGGCGTCACCGCCTCCAGCGGCCCCGGCATCGCCCTGAAGGGAGAAGGCATCGGCCTCGCCGTGATGGCGGAGCTGCCCCTGGTGATCTTCGATATCCAGCGCGGCGGTCCCAGCACGGGCCTCCCCACCAAGACCGAGCAGGCCGACCTGATGCAGGCCCTCTACGGGCGCAACAGCGAGAATCCCATCGTGGTCATCGCGCCGTGCACGCCCGGGGACTGCTTCTACATCGCCTACGAAGCGGTGCGCATCGCCATCAAGTACATGGTGCCCGTGATGGTGCTCTCGGACGGCTATCTCGCCAATGGATCCGAGCCCTGGCTGATTCCGGACGCCAAGACGCTCCCCGATATCCCGGTGAACTTCCGCACGGAGAAAGAAGGCTTCCAGGCCTACCTCCGCGACGCGGCCACCCTGGCCCGGCCCTGGGTCCGCCCCGGGACGCCCGGCCTCGAGCACAGGATCGGCGGCATCGAGAAGCAGGACGGCACGGGGAATATCTCCTACGAGCCGGACAACCACGACCACATGGTCCGGACCCGCGCCGAGAAGGTCCGGCGCGTGGCCCAGGAGATCCCGGCCACCGTGGTCAACGGCCCGGAGTCCGGCGACGTCCTCGTGGTCGGATGGGGCGGCACGTACGGAGCCATCACGGCGGCGGTCGAGGAAGCGCAGATGGAGGGCAAGTCGGTCGCCTCGGCCCATATCCGCCACCTCAACCCGCTTCCGCCCGACCTCGGGCAGATCCTGCGGCAGTACCGTCGCGTGCTGGTGCCCGAGATCAACCTCGGCCAGCTCGTGCGCGTGCTCCGCGCGGAGTACCTGGTCGACGCCGTCGGCTTCAATCGCGTCCGTGGCATGCCCCTGGCCAGCCAGGAGATTCTCGAGGCCATCCACCAACTTCTGGAGGCAAAGCAGTGAGTACGGTCACCGGAGTGCCCGGGGCGACACCGAAGTACACGAAGAAGGATTTCGAGTCCGACCAGGATGTGCGCTGGTGCCCCGGCTGCGGGGACTACGCCATCCTGAGCGCGGCGCAGAAGACGATGCCCGATCTCGGCATCCCCAAGGAGAACATCGTGTTCATCTCAGGGATCGGCTGCTCGAGCCGCTTCCCCTACTACATGAACACCTACGGCTTTCACACGATTCACGGGCGCGCCCCCGCGCTGGCCACCGGTCTCAAGCTGGCCCGGCCCGAGCTCAAGGTCTTCGTGGTCACGGGCGACGGCGACGGGCTCAGCATCGGCGGCAATCATTTGCTGCACGTGCTGCGGCGCAACGTCGACGTCACCATCCTGCTCTTCAACAACCGGATCTATGGGCTGACCAAGGGGCAGTACTCCCCCACCAGCGAGCTCGGCAAGGTGACCAAGTCCACCCCCATGGGCTCGGCCGACCGGCCGCTCAGTCCCTGCGTCTTCGCCCTCGCCGCCGGCGCCACCTATGTCGCCCGCACGGTCGATCGCAGCATCGCCCACATGGAGGAGACGCTCAGGCGCGCCTCTCGTCACAAGGGCGCGGCCTTCGTGGAGATCCTCCAGAACTGCAACGTCTACAACGACCTCGCCTTCAACGTGCTCTACGACAAGGACTCGAAGGCCCAGTTCGAGCTGCGGCTGGAGCACGGCAAGCCGATCGTCTGGGGTCCGGCCGATGACCGGCGCGGTCTCGTGCTCGAGGGGCTCAAGCCCAAGGTCGTCAAGGTCAAGGAGGTTTCCGAGAGCACGCTCTGGGTGCACGACGAGGCAGACCGGGCCACGGCCACCCTCCTCGCCCAGCTCTGGGCGCCCGAGTATCCGGTCCCCCTCGGCACCCTGCTCAACCAGGAGGGCGAGACGACGTACGAGGAGATCTTGATCCAGCAGGAGCAGAAGGCCATCTCGGACCGTGGTCCCGGCGACATCGCCAAGCTCTTGATGTCGGGGGAGACCTGGAAGATCGGATAGCGCTCTTCCAGCCCGAATCACGGGGTTCATCGTGACCGAGTCCATCTTGCCGGCCCTCCCACGGAGGGCCGGCCTCGTTTTCCCATGGCCAGCCTAGCATTCCGACGGAGAGTCCCGTGCCCCTGAGCGCAGCTGTGCTGAGCGAGCTCGAGCGCATCGTCGGCCCCCGGGGTCTCGTGGCGACGCCGGAAGGCCGGATGACCTACGAGTGCGACATGCACACCTTCTACAAGGGCGCGCCCGACGTCGTGGTGCTGCCCGAGACCACGGAGCAGGTGGCCGAGCTAGTCCGTCTCTGCCGGCGCGAGCATGTCGCCCTGGTCCCGCGAGGCTCCGGCACGGGGCTCATCGGCGGGGCCATGGCGCCCCTGGGCGGCGTCATGGTGTCGCTGACGCGGATGAACCGCATCCTCGAGCTCGATTTCGAGAATCGCAGCGCCACCGTGCAGCCGGGCCTCATCAACCTCTGGCTCTCCCAGGCCACGCGCGAGCATGGCTATTACTTCGCCCCCGATCCCTCGAGCCAGATGGTGTCCTCGATAGGCGGCAATGCCTCCACCAATGCCGGCGGCCCGCATTGCCTCAAGTACGGCATCACGGTCAACCACGTGCTGGGTCTCGAGCTGGTCACCGGGGCGGGTGAGGTGCTGCGCGTGGGCGGCAAGGTGCAGGATCAGCCGGGCTACGATCTCACCGGGGCGCTCGTGGGGAGCGAAGGGACGCTCGGTCTCCTGACCGCGGTGACGGTGCGCCTGCTCCACGAGCCGGAGGGTGTCAAGACGCTGCTCGCGTCGTTCTCGACCATCGACAACGCCTCGGAGACGGTCTCGGCCATCGTGGGGGCGGGGATCATCCCGGCCGCCCTCGAGATGATCGACGAGGTCGTCGTCCGCGCCATCGAGGAGGGCATCGGGGCGGGCTATCCGAAGGGAGCCGGCGCCGTCCTCCTCATCGAGCTCGACGGTCCCATGGCGGAGATCGACGAGCAGTCCGCGCGCATCGTGGAGATGTGCCGGAGCCGCGCGGCCCTCGAGATCCGGGTGGCCAAGGACGAGACGGAGCGGACCCTCCTCTGGAAGGGCCGAAAGGAAGCCGCGGGCGTCTTTGGACGCTTGTCGGCGACCTGGCTCCTGCAAGACGCCGTGGTGCCACGCTCCCGCTTGCCGCAGATCATGAGGGAAGTGCAGGCCATCGCGGCGCGGCACCGGCTGGTCATCGCCAATGTCTTCCACGCGGGCGACGGCAATCTCCACCCCCTGATTCTCTACAATGACCTGGTTCCCGGCGAGCTCGAGCGCGCCAAGGCCGCCAATGACGAGCTGCTGCGGGCCTGCCTGGCCATGGGCGGCAGCGTCACGGGGGAGCATGGGGTCGGCCTCGACAAGGCCTCGAGCATGCCGTTTCAGTTCGGCGAAGCGGACCTGGCCTTCATGGCCCGCTTCCGCCGCGTCCTCGATCCCGACGGGATCATGAACCCGGGCAAGCTCCTGCCCTCGCACCCCGCCTGCGGCGAGGCGTTCAAGCCGGCGGCGCCGCGGCTGCCCGCGGGCACCTGGATCTGAGCGGAGTGACCGTCTCCGCGCCGGCGCTCGAAGAAGGTCTCGGCGCCATCGTCGGCCCTGGGCATGTCACCGCCCAGTCCGCCGCCCTCTCGACCGTGTCGATCGACGGGCGCCCGCCCCGGTGGATCGCGAGCCCGGGCTCAACCGATGAGGTGAGCAGGATCCTCGCGCTGTGCTCGACGGAAAAGCTGGCGGTGTCGCCGCGCGGCCGCGGCTCCGCCACAGATCTCGGCAATCCGCCCCGGCGGCTCGATCTCGTCATCGACCTGGCCCGCCTCACTGCCGTCCTCGACTATGTCCCCGAGGACATGGTGGCCACGGTCCAGGCCGGGTGCATCCTCGAAGGCCTGGGCTCCGTCTTCGGCAAGCATGCGCAGATGCTGGCCCTCGACCCTCACGCGGGGCAGTCGCGAACCGTCGGCGGAGTGCTCGCGACCAATGCCTCGGGCCCTTCGCGCTTTCGCTACGGCACGGGGCGCGATCTGCTCCTCGGCGCCCGCTTCGTGCAGGCCGATGGCACCGTCACTTGGGGCGGCGCCAAGGTCGTCAAGTCGGTCACCGGCTATGACATCCCCAAGCTCCTCGTGGGATCGCTCGGCACTCTCGGGCTCATCGTGGAAGCCACCCTCAGGCTCCACCCAGTTCCTCCCGACACCGGCTCGTGGCTCGTCGTCTTCGACGAGAATGAGCGCGCGGGGGATTTTCTTTCGGCCATCCTTGCCTCCACGCTCGAGCCTGACCGGCTGGCCTGGCTCAATGACGGCGCGCTTCGCCGGCTCGGCCAGCCGCCCGCAGCCGCCGCTCTGTGCGTCTCGATCCGTACCGTCGCCAAAGCGGTGACGAGCCAGGGGGCGGCCCTCGCCGCCCTCAGCGAGCAGAGCGGCGGCAAGGCACGCGCGCTTCCCGCGGAGCTCTGGACAAAGCTGGGCGGAGCCCTCGTCGCGCCGCTCGTGCTCAAGGTTGCCGGCGAGATTCGTCGCCAGTCACGGTGGGCCGCCGAGGTCGAGCACAGAGCCTCCCGCCAAGACCTCTCCGCCGCCATCGTCGGCGAGGCCGGCAACGGCGTCTTCCGCGCGGCCCTCACGGGCACGATCGAGCCCGACATCTTCGGGCGCGAGCTCGTGACGCCGCTCCGGGAGGCGCTTCGCGAAGAAGGCGGCAGCCTGGTGGTGGAGCGCGCGCCGCGGCTCCTCAAGGACGCGGCCGATGTCTGGGGCCCCGTGCCCGAGGCCGCCCTGGGTGTCATGAGGCGGCTCAAGTCGGAATTCGATCCGCTCGGCATTCTGAATCCCGGGCGCTTCGTGGGGGGGCTGTGATCGAGTCGGCCGTGGGCGACCGTGCGCTCCCCGGCGCCTTCGATGGACCGGACGCGCCGTCCATGGATGGCCTCCGCGCCTGTGTCCACTGTGGCATCTGCCTGCCCCAGTGTCCGACCTATCGCGTGCTGGGCGAGGAGATGGATTCGCCCCGCGGCCGCATCTACCTCATGCGCGCCGCCGCCGAGGGCCGGGCCGAGCTGACGCCGGGGCTGGCGCGGCATCTCGACCTCTGTCTCGGCTGCCGCGCCTGCGAGACGGCCTGCCCGTCGGGCGTGCCCTTCGGACAGCTCCTCGAGGCGACCCGGGCCCAGCTCGACCGGAAGCGCGTGCGCGCGCCCGAGAGCGCGCATGCCACGCTCGAGTGGGCGCTCGCGGTCTTCCCGCATCCCGCTCGCCTGGGCGCGCTGCTGTGGCCGCTCCGCCTCTACCAGGCCTCGGGGCTCCAGGCTCTCGTCCGCGCATCGGGCATGCTGGCGCCCTTCAAGCGGCTGCAGGCGATGGAGGCGCTCCTCCCTCGCCTGATGCCGAGCTCCTCCATGCGGCTGCCGGAGCTTGTCCCCGCTCGCGGCAAGGCGCGCGGACGGGCCGCCCTCCTGACCGGCTGCGTCCAGCGCTTCTTCTTCCCGGGAATCAATGCCGCGACGGTGCGGTTGCTTTCTGCGGCGGGCTGGGACGTCGTGGTCCCGCGCGTCCAGGGGTGCTGCGGGGCGCTTCATCTTCATGCCGGCCGGCTGGACGAGTTTCGATTGATGGCGCGGAGCCTCATGGCCACCCTTGGACATGACGTCGACATCGTGGTGACGAATGCCGCCGGCTGCGGCTCGGCGCTCAAGGAGTACGGTCACGGGCTGGGCGACGAGCGGGCCGAGCGCTTCGCCGGTCTCGTGAAGGACATCTGCGAGGTCCTCGTCGACGCAGACCTGCCCCTGGGCGAGCTCAGGGAGACGGTGACCTACCACGACGCCTGCCATCTCGTGCATGGGCAGAAGGTGCGCGCCCAGCCCCGAGAGCTCCTCCGACGCATCCCGGGGCTGACCCTGGTGGACCTCAAGGACAGCGACCTCTGCTGCGGCAGCGCGGGCGTCTACAATCTCCTCGAGCCCGGGATGGCCGCCGAGCTCGGGCGGCGCAAGATCGAGCGCATCCGCGAGACGGGAGCGCGCATCGTGGCCACGGGGAATCCCGGCTGCATCATGCAGATATTCCAGCACGCTCTAGAGGCTGGCCTACTCGTCGAAGTGCTGCACCCCGTCTCGCTCCTGTCTCAAGCGCTGAGGGAGCCATGAAGATACGCGTCCGCGACCACGTCCAGCTCTCGCTCGACAAGATGGCCAAGGTGGCGCTTGCCTCCTCGGAGCGCACCCTGCTCGATCTCTACTGCGTCGCCCCCGGCCAGTCGCAGAAGCCCCACACCCACGGCGGCGAGGACAAGATCTACTATGTCCTCGAGGGCACGGGCCGCTTCTCCCTCGGCGGCACCGAGGAAAAGCTCGAGCCCGGCGATGCCCTGATGGCGCCGGCGGGCGTCGAGCACGGGCTCGTCAATGATGGCACGGAGCCGCTCCTCGTCCTCGTCGTGGTGTCGCCGCCGCCCCCTCACGCGCCGGAGAAGAAGAAGCCGTGAAGGCCTCCCTCATGATCACGTGCCTCGGGGACATGTTCTTCCCCGAGGTCGGGGTGGCCATGGTCAGGCTGCTGCGCCGGCTCGGGGTCGACGTGGAGTTCCCCGAAGGACAGACCTGCTGCGGGATGCCGCTCTTCAACTCGGGCTATCATGCCGATGCCCGGGCGGTGGCCGAGCGCACGGTGCGGCTCTTCGCGGGCGCCGAGCATGTGGTGGTGCCCTCGGGCTCCTGCGCGTGGATGGTGAAGGCGGAGTATCCGGGGCTCCTCGCTGACGATCCTGCCCTCCATGCCGAGGCCAAGGCCCTGGCCGCCCGGACGTACGAGCTCTCGCAATTCCTGGTCGGGGTGTTGAAGGTGAGCGAGGTCGGCTCGACGTTCGCGGGCAAGCTGACCTATCACGACTCCTGCCATCTGCTGCGAGGTCTCGGCGAGTCTCGCACCCCGCGGACGCTGCTCCGGAACCTCGCGCATGGCGAGCTGCTCGAGCTGCCGGGCGCGGACGAGTGCTGCGGCTTCGGGGGCTCTTTCTCCGTCCGGCTGCCCGAGGTCTCCACGGCCATCCTCGACAAGAAGATCGCCCACGTGGAGGCGACGGGCGCCGACTGCCTGGTGGCCTGCGATGCCGGCTGTCTCATGCAGATGGGGGGAAGACTGTCGCGGCGCGGCTCGCGCGTGCGGGCCCTCCACCTTGCCCAGGTCCTGGCCCCGGACGAGCCGGCATGAGCGAGACTGAACAGGGCACGCCCTTCGCGACGCGGGCCAGCGGCGCCCTCAAGGACGCCTACCTGCAGGAAGCGCTGGGCATCGCCACCACCAAGTTCATCGGCCTGCGCCGCGAGTCCTTCCTCGACTTCCCCCAGGGCGACGCCCTCCGCGATCGCGCCCGCGCCATCAAGGAGGCGACGCTCCAGCAGCTCGACCGCCACCTCGAGCGCCTGGCCGACAATATCGAGCGCCTCGGCGGGCACGTGCACTGGGCGGCCACCGGTGAGGAGGCGAGGGACATCATCCTGCGTCTGTGCCGGGACAAGGGCGTGAGGATGGCCGTCAAGAGCAAGTCCATGGCCACCGAGGAGATCGAGCTCAACGAGGCCCTCGAGCACGCGGGGGTCAAGCCGGTGGAGACCGACCTGGGCGAATACATCATCCAGCTCGCCCACGAAAAGCCCTCGCACATCATCGCCCCCGCCATCCACAAGACCAAGGGGCAGGTGGCCGATCTCTTCTCCCAGGAGCTGGGCGGCCGCTTCGAGGCCGACCCCGAAGTGCTGACCAAGGTCGCGCGGGTGGAGCTCCGGCAGAAATTCCTCGAGGCGGACATGGGCATCACGGGTGCCAACTTCGCGGTGGCGGAGACGGGGACGGTGGTGCTGGTGACCAACGAGGGCAATGGTCGCATGGTCACCTCCTTGCCGCGCATCCACGTGGCCGTCATGGGCATGGAGAAGGTCATCCCGTCCATGACCGACCTCATGGTCTTCCTCGCCATCCTCGCGCGGAGCGCCACGGGGCAGAAGCTCTCGTCCTACACGACGCTCGTGCGCGGGCCCCGTCAGCCCGGCGAGATGGAGGGGCCGGAGGAGTTCCACCTCATCCTGATGGACAACGGCCGCACCCGGCAGATCGCGGGGACGCTGCGCGAGGCCCTCTACTGTCTCCGCTGCGGCGCCTGCCTGAACGTGTGCCCCGTGTACCGGCAGATCGGGGGCCACGCCTACGGCCACACGTACCCAGGCCCCATCGGCATCCTCCTCACCGCCATGCTCAAGGGTGCAGCGTCCGTGAAGGAGCTGGCCCACGCCTCCTCGCTCTGCGGCGCCTGCAAGGACGTGTGCCCGGTGCGGATCGATATCCCGCGCATGCTCGTCGAGCTCAGAGAGCATCTCGACACGGAGAAGATCGCCCCGTGGACGGAGCGGGTCCTTTTCGGGATGGCGCGCCGGATCATGATGCGGCCTCGATGGTTCAAATGGGGGGCGGCGGTCGCCCGTCTGGCCCAGAGGCCATTCGTGAGGAAGGGCCGGCTGGCTTCGCTGCCCCTCTTCTTCGGGAAGTGGACGGCCACGCGCGATCTTCCTCCCGTGGCTCCACAGACCTTCAGCGAGCGCTGGCGGGAGATCGGGCGTCCGTGACCACGCGGGCCGAGTTCCTCCAGGACATCAGACGCGAGATGGCCAAGACGCGCGGCCTCTTCGAGGCGGCCGCCTCGCCGCGCCCGGCCGCGCCTCAGGAGGCCGCGGAGACCGTGCGCCGCCAGATGCTCGAGCGCTGGCCCCAGGCTCTCGAGCGCTTCCGCGAGGAGTTCGAGCGGGTGGCCGGCATCTTCCACCGGGCGTCCCGCCTGGAGGCGGTGCCCGCGCTCATCGGCGAGATCGCGCGCGAGCGCAAGGCCACGCGCCTTCTCTCCTGGTCTCCCGGAGCGCTCGGGCTGGACCTCCACGCTCACCTCGGCCGTGAGGGCTTCGCGGTGACCACCGCCCAGGATGCCGATCCGCCGGAGAGCGAGCGTGCGCGGCACCGTGAGGAGGCGGCCGCCGCGGATCTCGGGGTCACCGGCGTGGACTGGGCGCTCGGCGAGACGGGCACCCTCGTCCTCGTCTCGGGCCGGGGACGGCCGCGCTCGACGTCCCTCCTGCCCGCCACGCATGTGGCCGTGTTCGGGCCCACCCAGCTCCTCGAGTCGCTGGAGCAGGTGGGCATCATGCTGGAGGCGCTTCACGCCGATCCGTCGCGCGCCATGTCGGGCGCCGTCATCAGCTTCATCAC
Source organism: Candidatus Methylomirabilota bacterium (assembly GCA_036002485.1). NCBI lineage: Bacteria > Methylomirabilota (SeqCode) > Candidatus Methylomirabilota bacterium. Next base: position 24,402 of record DASYTI010000120.1, read on the forward strand.
GGGACCCTCACGCACGGCCGATATCGAGCTCACCCTCACGCGGGGCGTGCACGGGCCCAAGGACGTCCACGCCATCTTCGTGGAGGGGCCATGAGCCAGCGACTCTTCACGCGGGCGGAAGTGGACGCGCTGATCCCGAAGCTCACCGAGCTCATGGGCGAAGCCATGGACCTCTACCGTCGCGCCAGCGCGCTGCAGGAAGCTCTCGAGGAGCAGCGCGAGAAGATCCGCTCCACGGGCGGGGCCACCGTCGACCGGCGGGACTGGAAGGCCCGGGCGGAGCGGCTCGACGGCTTCGGCATCGAGGTCAAGCAAGCCCTGGCGCGGATCCTGGAGCTGGGCGGGGTCATCAAGGATCTCGAGATGGGGCTCGTGGACTTTCCGGGGCTCGTGACCGAGATCGCGGGAGAGCAGCCCGTCAATCTGTGCTGGAGGCATGGCGAGGACCGCGTGCGCTTCTGGCACGGGTTCGACGAAGGCTTTGCGCAGCGCAAGCCCCTGCCATGACGCGCGAGGCCGTGCTCTTCGACCTCTTCGACACCCTCGTGCTCTTCGACCGCTCGCGGCTGCCCGAAGTGCACGCCAATGGCAAGACCATGCGCTCGACGGCGGGCCATCTCCACCAGGCCTTCCGGCCCTTCGCCCCCGCGCTCGAGCTCGACGACTTCGTGAGCTCGCTCTTCTGGAGCTGGCAGGAGGCCGAGCGCATCCGCGGCGAGACTCACCGCGAGGTGGCCGCCCAGGAGCGCTTCGGCATGATGTTCGGTCGGCTCGGCCTCGACCGTGCCGCCCTCCCGCGGGAGGCGCTGGAGGTGCTTCTCTCGACCCACAAGCGCGAGCTGAGCCGGGCCATCGTCTTCCCCGAGCACCATCGGGAGCTGCTCCGCGAGCTCAAGCGCAGCCATCGCCTCGCCGTGGTGTCGAACTTCGACTACACGCCGACGGCGCGGCTCGTGCTCGAGCGCGAGGGCGTGGCCGATCTCTTCGACACCGTCATCGTCTCGGACGAGGTGGGCTGGCGCAAGCCCAAGGCGGTGATCTTCGAGCTCGCCCTCCGGCGGCTCGGGGTGGGGCCGGAGCAGGCCCTGATGGTCGGCGACCGCGCGGACATCGACGTGGCGGGTGCCCAGGCCGTGGGCATGGCGGCGGCGTGGATCAACCGCGACGGGGGTCCGCTGCCCGATGGGGCGCCCGCGCCCGAGTTCGAGATTCGTGATCTCGCGGAGTTGCCGGCTATCTTGAGAGCGTCGGGAGACGGGGCGGGAGGCATCTAGCCGCGTCTTTTGCGCATCCAAAGGTCGCGAGCACGAGACAGGAGAGACGGAACAAGGAAATCATGGCCACGACACGCAAGGTCGTCATCATCGGATCGGGCCCGGCCGGCTACACGGCGGCCATCTATGCCGCCCGCGCCAACCTGGCTCCCGTCATGTTCATGGGCACCCAGTGGGGCGGTCAGCTCATGCTGACCACGCTCGTGGAGAACTATCCGGGCTTCGTGGACGGCATCGACGGGCCGCCGCTCATGGAGCACTTCAAGAGTCAGGCGGTGCGCTTCGGCGCCGAGATGATCGCCGACGACGTGACGGAGGTGGACCTCGGCCGGCGCCCCTTCCGCGTCACGGCCGGGGAGCGTACCATCGAGGCGCTCACCGTGATCGTCGCCACGGGGGCCACGGCCAAGCTCATCGGGCTTCCCAACGAGTCCAAGCTGATGGGACGCGGCGTCTCGACCTGCGCCACCTGCGATGGCTTCTTTTTCAAGGACCAGAACATCATGGTGGTGGGCGGAGGCGACTCCGCCATGGAAGAGGCGCTGTACCTCTCCCGGCTCGGGCGGCAGGTGCAGGTCGTCCACCGGCGCGATGCGCTCCGCGCCTCCAAGATCATGCAGGAGCGTGCCCTCAAGAATCCCAAGATCGAGTTCATCTGGGACACCGCGGTGGAGGACGTCCTGGATCCCGACAAGGGCAAGGTTACCTCCGTCCGGCTCAAGAACCTCAAGAGCGGCGTGGTCTGGGAGACGCCGGTCGACGGGCTCTTCGTGGCCATCGGACATCAGCCGAACACCGCCCTCTTCGAGGGACAGATCGAGCTCCACCTGAACGGGTACATGAAGGTGATGCCGGGCACGACCCAGACCTCCGTGCCCGGCGTCTTCGCGGCCGGCGACGTCGCCGACTTCACCTATCGCCAGGCCGTGACGGCCGCGGGCACCGGTTGCATGGCCGCCCTCGAGGCCGAGCGCTATCTGGAGGCGCAGTACTCCGGGGCGTAGGGCTTCGCGCCGAGACGCCGCCCCGCTGTGCGTATTGGGAGGCTCGTAGAATGTTTCGCGGTATGAAATCTGACCCCTTCGGGGCCCGGACGTCGAGCAGCGCGGGCTTCGATTTCGCACGCGACCCCCGTCGAGCGGCCACCGTGAGACCCGCCCTTCGCCCTGTCCGCCGTCTGCTCGTCACGACATCGCTCATCTCCGCGCTCCTGGCCGCCGGATGCAAGGGGGAGACGACGGCGAGCCCGCCGAAGGGGCAGGCCGCCCCGCCGCCCGCCGTCGTGGTCGCCGAAGTCATCCGCAAAAATGTGCCGATCTACGGCGAGTACGTGGCCCAGACGGTGGCCAATGCCGTGGTCGACATTCCCGCCCGCGTCGAAGCGACGCTGGAGAAGGTGCTCTTCGTGGAGGGCGCCTCCGTCAAGAAGGACCAGGTCCTCTTCGAGCTCGACAAGCGAACCTACGACGCCCAGGTCCAGGCGGCCCGAGCGGCCCTGAGCAAGGCCGAGGCCGACCTCGTCTACGCCCGGCAGCAGGTGGAGACGCAGCGAGCGAAGGCGCAGGTGGCCCAGAACGAGGCCCAGCTCGCCAAGGCCAAGCAGGACGTGAACCGGCTGCGGCCGCTCATCAAGGAAGACGCGGTCCCGCAGCAGGATTTCGACAACGCCGTGGCCGCGCAGGACGTGGCCCAGGCCCAGGTGGACGCCGCCCGGGCCCAGCTCGCCAACACGCAGCTCACCGAGCGCACACAGGTCGACGTGATGCAGGCGGCCGTCCAGTCGGCCCGGGCCGCCCTGATCCAGGCCGAGCTCAACCTCAGCTACTGCACCATCCGCTCGCCCATCGACGGGGTCAGCGGGCGGAAGAAGTGGTCGGTGGGCAACCTCGTCGGCAAGGGCGACGCCACCACCCTCGTGACCATCTCGTCCGCCAACCCCATCTGGGTGGACTTCAGCGCGAGCGAGCTCGACTACCTGCGCTTCACCAAGCGCACGGAGGCGCGGAAAGAAGACCCCTTGCACGCGGCCGGCGAGCTCGAGTACGCCTTGATCCTGGCCGACAACAGCGTGTTTCCCTACACGGGCAAGTTCGTGCTCGTGGAGCGGGGGCTCGATCCCAAGACGGGCACGCTCACCGTGCGGACGCAGTTTGCGAACCCTTCGCTCCTCTTGCGGCCCGGCCAGTTCGGCCGGATCAAGGTCATGCTCGAGGAGCGGCCCAATGCCGTGCTCGTGCCCCAGCGAGCCGTGACCGAGCTCCAGTCGGCCAAGTCCGTGCTCGTGGTGGGGCCGGACAACAAGGTGTCCCTCAAGTCCATCACCACCGAAGACCGGTACGACCACTACTTCGTGGTGGGGCAGGGGCTGAGCGGCGGCGAGCGGGTGATCGTGGAGGGCCAGCAGAAGGCCCGCCCGGGCATGACGGTGGCCCCGACCCTCGAGTCCGCGCCGCCCGCGGGGCAGCCCGCTCCCGCCTCGCCCGCGCCCGGCGGAGCGCCCCCCGCTGCCCCCGCCTCACCGGCGCCGCCCGCCCGACCCAAGGCCCGCTAGCGCCATGTTCGTGCGGATCTTCATCCACCGGCCCGTCCTGGCCGTCGTGGTCTCGCTCGTCATCTTGATCAGCGGGGGCCTGAGCATCCTCGCCCTTCCCGTGGCGCAGTACCCCGAGATCACGCCGCCGCAGATCCAGGTGCAGGCGACCTACACGGGGGCCCGCGCGCAGGTGGTGGAGGAGACGGTGGCCGCGCCCATCGAGCAGCAGGTGAACGGCGCCGAGAACATGATCTACATGCAGTCCAAGAGCACCAACGACGGTCGCTACGTGCTGAACGTGACCTTCCGCGTGGGCGCCGACATCGATATCGCCTCCGTGGACATCCAGAACCGGATCAGCCGCGCCAACTCCCAGCTCCCCCCGGAAGTCCTCCAGGCCGGCATCACCGTGAAGAAGCAGTCGCCCAATATCCTGCAGGTGATCAGCCTCTCCTCGCCCGGCGGAGCCTACGACACGGTCTTCCTCAGCAACTATGCCGTCATCAACATCATCGACCAGCTCTCCCGGATTCCCGGCGTGGGCAACGCGGACGTGGTGGTGGGCAAGCGCGACTACTCCATGCGCCTGTGGCTCCGACCCGACAAGCTCGCCAAGCTCGGCGTCACCGGCCCCGATATCGCCACCGCCATCAACGACCAGAACATCCAGGCCGCGGCCGGCCAGATCGGGCAGCCGCCGGCCTCCAAGGGCCTCGACTTCCAGTACTCGGTGAACGTCAAGGGCCGCCTCACCACCATCGAGGAGTTCGAGGACATCATCGTCCGCACCCTGCCCGACGGCGGGGTGCTGCGCATCCGGGACGTGGCGCGCACCGAGCTGGGGGCCCAGGACTACGGCTCCATCGGACGCCTGAACGGCGGCCCGGCCGTGATGGTCCTGACCTATCAGCTCCCGGGATCGAACGCGCTCGACGTGGCCAAGGCGGTGCGGGCCAAGATGAAGGAGCTGTCGCAGAACTTTCCTCCCGGCATCGAGTACGGGTTTCGGCTCGACACGACGCTGTTCGTGACGGCGTCGGTGTCGGAAGTGCTGACCACGCTCGTGGAGGCCATGCTCCTGGTGCTCATCGTGGTCTTCATCTTCCTCGGCAACCTCCGGGCCACCCTTATCCCCATGCTCGCGGTGCCGGTGTCTCTGATCGGAACCTTCGCGGCCTTCGTGGCCCTCGGCTTCTCCATCAACCTCCTCACGCTGTTCGCCATGGTCCTGGCCATCGGCATCGTGGTGGACGACGCCATCGTGGTCGTGGAAGCCGTGGAGCATCACATCGAGGACGGGCTCCCGCCGCTCGAGGCGACGGAGAAGGCCATGGACGACGTGTCGGGGCCGGTCCTTGCCGTCGCCCTCGTGCTCGCCTCGGTCTTCGTGCCCGTGGCCTTCATGGGGGGGATCACGGGACAGCTCTACAAGCAGTTCGCCATCACCCTGACGGTGTCGGTGCTGCTTTCGGCCCTGGTGGCCCTGACCCTGACGCCGGCCCTCTGCGCCATGCTCCTGCGCCCGCGCCAGCCCATGCGAGGGCCCGTCGGATTCGTTCTGACCAGGTTCAACCGCGTGTTCAAACGAACGACGGGCGGATACGTCTCGATCGTCCGCACGGCCATCCGCAGGTCCGTGGTGGCGCTGGCCTGTCTCGGCGTGCTCTACGTGCTCGCCTGGGGTCTCTTGCAGCGGCTCCCCACCGGGTTTCTGCCCGACGAGGATCTGGGCTACATCATCGTCAGCGCGACCTTGCCGGACGCGGCCTCGCTGGAGCGCACGGATGCCGTGGTGGGGAAGCTGGAGGCGGCCCTCAAGACACAGCCCGGGGTGGAGGCCACCGTGGCCTTCGTGGGCTTCAGCGTGCTTACGAGCACGTACAACTCGAATGCCGGCACGATCTTCGTGCCCCTCAAGCCGTGGGATCAGCGGAAGTCTGCGGACCTGCACGCGGCGGCCATCATCGGAGCGCTCAGGCAAAGGTTCGCGACCATACCGGAAGCCCTCGTCCTGGTCTTCGGACCGCCGCCCATCAACGGATTGGGCAATGCCGGGGGCTTTCAGTTCGAGCTCCAGGATCGCGCGGGCCGTGACTTCGCCTTTCTTAAGGACGCCACGGACAAGGTCCTGGCCGCGGCCCAGCGCCCCGAGCTGGTCGGCATGTTCTCCTCGTTTCGGCCCAATGTCCCCCAGGTCAAGCTCGACGTGGACCGGGACAAGGTCAAGAGCCTGGGGATCCCCCTCAGCGACGTCTTCCAGAGCTTGCAGATCTATCTGGGCAGCCTCTTCGTGAACCAGTTCAATCTGTTCGGCCGGACCTGGCGTGTCTACATCCAGGCCGAGCCCGAGTTCCGCGCGACGACGGACGGCATCAACCAGATCTACACGCGGACCTCGGACGGGCTGATGGTGCCGCTGAGCACCATCACCGGCGTGGGCACCACGAGTGGCCCGGACACCATCATCCGGTACAACCTCTACCGGACATCCGAGATCAACGGGAACGCGGCGCCGGGGTACAGCTCGGGTCAGGCCATCGCGCTCATGGAGACGCTCGCGCGGCAGAACCTGCCCTCGGGCGCGGCCTACGAGTGGACGGGCACGGCCCTGCAGGAGAAGGAGTCGGCGGGCAAGCAGAGCGTCATCTTCGCTCTCGCCCTCGTCTTCGTCTTCCTGTTCCTCGCCGCCCTCTACGAGAGCTGGGCCATCCCGTTCTCCGTCATCCTGGGCATCCCGCTGGGCGTGTTCGGCGCCTTCGTGGCCGTGTGGCTGCGGGGTCTGCCCAACGACATCTATGTCCAGATCGGCCTCATCATGCTCATCGGGCTCGCCGCCAAGAACGCGATCCTCATCGTGGAGTTCGCCAAGATGCGCTATGAGCAGGGCGCGGGGCTCGTGGAGGCGGCCGTGGAGGGCGCCGAGCTCCGCTTCCGGCCCATTCTGATGACCTCGTTCGCGTTCATCCTGGGGGTGGTCCCTCTGGTCATCGCCAGCGGGGCGGGGGCGGGCAGCCGGCACTCGCTGGGCACGGCGGTGTTCGGCGGCATGGTGGCGGCGACGTGCATCGGCGTCTTCCTGATCCCCGTGCTCTACGTCCTGATGCAGCGGCTCGCCGAGCGCGTCTCCGGCTCACGACGGGCGCGAGCCGCGGAGACGGCCGACCCCGCGCCCGCCGCGGAGGCAGGACGGTGAGGCGGAGCCTTCCCTCGCTCGCGCTGGCGGCGCTGCTCCTGGCCGGGTGTGCCATCGGCCCCGACTACAAGCGTCCCCCGGTGGCGGTGCCCGGCGCCTTCCGGGGCCAGTCGCCCGACGACGTCCCGCCCGCCACGGAAGCGACCTCTCTCGGCGATCTCCAGTGGTGGGAGGTCTTCCAGGATCCGGAGCTCCGCGGGCTCATAGGTCGGGCCCTCGCCAGCAACTTCGACCTCCGCGTCGCGGTGGGACGCGTGCTCGAGGCGCGAGCTCAGGTCGGGATCGCGAGGGCGGATCAATTTCCGCAGGTGAGCGGCACCGTGAGCGGCCAGAGCTTCCGCGTCTCCCGCAACGCGTTCCCGGAGATCCCGCCGCCCGGCAAAGTGCGCGAGGACGATTTCCGGATGGCGGGCAACTTCAGCTTCGAGATCGATCTCTGGGGCAAGCTGCGTCGGGCCACCGAGGCGGCGCGGGCCCAGCTCCTGGCCACCGAGGCGGCGCGGGCCACGGTGACCTCGACCCTCGTGAGCCAGGTGGCCACGGCCTACTTCCAGCTCCGCGAGCTCGACTTCGAGCTCGAGATCTCGAGACGGACCCTGACGAGCCGCATGGCCTCTCTGCGTCTCGTGAAGCTTCGGCGCGACGCGGGCATCGCCTCCGGGCTCGACGTCCGCCAGGCGGAGGTGCTCGTCAACACGGCGGCCGCGCAGATCCCGGAGCTCGAGCGCCAGATCGAGCAGACGGAGAACCTGATCAACCTGCTCCTGGGAGAGAGCCCGGGCGGCGTGCCCCGCGGCCTCGCCCTGGACGGCCAGGTCGTCGTCGCCGCCGTGCCCGCCGGGCTGCCCTCGGCCCTCCTGGAGCGGCGGCCCGACATACGCCAGGCCGAGCAGCAGCTGGTGGCGGCCAACGCCAACATCGGTGTCGCCAAGGCGCTCTTCTTCCCTCAGATCACCTTGACCGCGCAGGGCGGACAGGAGAGCGCGGCCCTGGCCAGGCTCTTCGAGGGCCCCTCCGGCTTCTGGGCCTTCGGCGGCCAGCTCCTCCAGCCGCTCTTCCAGGGCGGGCGCATCTGGTTCAACTACCGCGCGACCAAGGCGCGCCAGGAGCAGGCGGTGGCCGCCTATCAGCAGAGCGTGCAGTCCGGCTTCCGCGACGTCTCGGACGCGTTGGTCGGCTACCGGAAGACGCGGGAGTTCCGCGTCGAGCAGGAGGCACTGACCAATTCGCTCCAGGAATACTCGCGACTCTCCACGCTACGGTACCGGGGCGGGGTGGCGAGCTATCTGGAGGTGCTCGACGCCGACACCAAGCTCTTCAGCGCGGAACTCGACCTCGCCAAGGCGCGGCGAGGCGAGCTGCTGGCCGGGGTGCAGCTCTACCGTGCGCTGGGCGGCGGATGGCAGGAGATCAAGCCCGAGCCAGCCCCGCCCACGGCGTCGGTAGACTCGGCGCCGCCATCCACCCGGGAGTGAGGAGCAAGGAGATGTCAGCCATGCTGCGATGGCTCGTCGCTCTGATGGTTCTCGGGATCTCGCTTGCCCTGGCCCCGTGGGCGGGCCACGCCCAGAGCGTGGGCGAGGTCTTTCGCAAGGTCAATCCCTCCGTCGTCGTCATCCGCGCCAAAGGCCGCGATGTCACCTCGGCCGCCGGCGGCCTCGTGCGCTACAACGAGACCGGCTCGGGTGTGCTCATCTCGGCCGACGGCAAAGTCATCACCGCGGCCCATGTCGTCAATGCCGTGGACGAGATCACCGTCGAGCTGGTGGGCGGGGCGCCCGTCCGTGCCCGCGTGCTCTCCTCGGAGCCTTCGGCCGACCTCTCACTGCTCCAGCTCGACAGCGTGCCGTCCGGTGCGGCGCCCGCGCGCATGGCCAACTCGGACCTGGTGCGAGTGGGGGACCAGGTCGTCGTCATCGGGGCGCCCTACGGGCTCAGCCACGCCCTGAGCGTGGGGTGGATCAGCGCCCGGTGGGCTCCCAACACCGTATACAAGTCGATGCCGCTCGCGGAGTTCTTCCAGACCGATGCCGTGATCAACACGGGCAATTCGGGCGGGCCCATGTTCAACATGGCGGGCGAGGTCATCGGCATCGTCAGCCACAATATCTCCAAGTCGGGGGGCAGCGAGGGCCTGGGATTCGTCGTCACCATGAAGACGGCCCGGCTCCTGCTCCTCGAGCGCCGGTCGTTCTGGACCGGTCTCGAAGGGCAGGTGGTGTCCGGCGAGCTCGCCGCGATCTTCAATGTGCCGCAGGCCACGGGCTACCTCGTCAAGACGGTGGCCAAGGGCTCGCCGTGCTGGGACATGGGGCTGCTGGGCGGGGACAAGGTCGCCGTCATCGGGGGGGAGTCGATCGCGGTGGGCGGCGACATCATCTTGTCCGTCGAGGGCGTCCGCGTGGGCGAGGCTGACGACCATGACCGGATCCGGGACATCCTGACCAAGAAGTCGCCCGGCGCGCCCTTCACCATGAAGATCCTGCGCTCGGGCAAGATCGTGGAGCTTACGGGGAAGACTCCCTAGCCGGCTGCTGAAAAAGGTCTGTCTGCTTCGTTTGGGTGGTGTCCCATAGAGTTCGAGTCTCAGGCAGCTTCGGCGTCCAGGGCCGATGAGCTTGTCCGCGCGTTCGTGTTGGAGCGACCCTTCTGTAAGAACTATCCCTCAGTAACATTTCAGCCACCTAGGTCGCGACCAAGCTCCCGCCAAGCGGCGGATGCCTCGGGAACAAATCAGAGAGCAACAGACAATAGGAAGGCCCCAATGGCACGGATCCCGTCGATGGCGTTCTAATGGGCGTCATCGACACTCGGTCCTTCTGACCGTAGAGAAACGGCGGGCCCCGCGAAGTTCTTTCTCTGGGAAGCCATTACTTATAGGCAACGTATTCGCCAATGTGTCTTCGCGGGTTGACAAATGCGGAAGTCCTTTTGCCGGAAATGAGGCGCTTCGCGATCATCCAGTTGGAATCTCGTGCTCGGCACTCGGACTGCCTGTGCTGCATTCTTCATCATCGCTCTTCCGTCTGCTCGTCAGGCTTTACTTTACATGGCAACCCGTATGCACTTAGAGCGAGTGCCCTTTCTTGGCATTTCAATTCCGGCGGGATTGCTCACATCGGCGAAGGAGATCGCGTCATGAGCCGACAACTGGCGTTCCTGGTCCTCTGCAGCGGCTTCACCGTGCTCAGCTCTGGCTGCGCGACGAAGAGCTTTGTCCAGACGCAACTGAGCGCGACGGAGACCAAGCTCACCCAACGGGCCGACACTCAGGAGACGAAGCTGCGTGAAACCGAGACGAAGCTGAGTGAAACGGCGGATCGCGCCGGGGCAAGCCGCCAGGCGATCGACGAGGTGGGCGCGCGCGCGAGCGACGCAAAGACGCGGGCGGTCACCGCGCTTGATGCCCAAGCCCGACTCTCACAGCGACTCGCGGACCGCAACAAGTTCAGACTGCTGGAGACGAGATCCATCTACTTCGACTCGGGTAAGAACGAAATCCGAGACGGGGACATGAACGAGCTCGAGGACGTGGCCAAAACCCTCAAGGCGGACGCCAACGCAGTCCTGGAGCTGCAAGGATTTGCCGATCCGCGGGGAAATGACCGATACAACAACGAACTGGCTCGCGAGCGCGTGGAAGCAGTGACCCGCTATCTCGTGCAGCGTCACGGCATCGAACTACGTCAGCTGCGAGCCTTCGCCATGGGCAAGGTGGCGCTCGCGGCCGGCGAGAAGCCAAGCGCGGAAGCCTTTGCCAAGGCACGACGAGTGGACATTCGACTGTTCGCCCCTTGGTCGTCTTGGGAAGACGCCCAGACCCCGATCGACCACACCGGCCCCGCGCAGACGTCGACAGTCGATCCGTCGGCTGGGGCTGCGGCGCCCAAAAGTGTCAAGGACGACGAGTTCAACCGCCGAGAGCTCGGCTCCGGTGCACCCGTGAAGGCACGGTATGATCAACCTGCAACGCCGAACATCTCGGCCCGCCCGGGCGACGATCGCGACGCGCCCCAAAACGGCGCGCCCGGCAAGGTGTTGCTCGAAGTCTTGAAGACCATCTCGCCAAAGGAGCTCGGCGGCGGGGACTAGGCCGAACCGGGAAAACGAGGACTCCGCTACGGCGTGCCAAACAGTCCTCGCAGCAGCAGATGGGTGGGGAGATAGACGACGAGCGGAAAGAACACCATCACCGTGGCCAGGTACGCCAAGGGCGGGATCCGCGTCTGGGGCCTGCTCCCCGGTCCGTAGACCCAGTTGATGTTATCGGCCCGATCCGTGACCCAGTAGGTCACGGGCAGCACGATCAGAGCGAGCAGTGTCTGAAAGGCCCACGCGCGACGATCGTAGCCGAGTCGAGATAGCATCCAGATGAGCACCACGGGCAGGACCACATGAAAGAGTGACAGCGCGCGGAGATAGAGCGGCTTTCCGGAATCGAACATGTACTCGCTCAGGCCGAAGAGGTGGCGGCCGGTGAGCAATCGCCCGAAGAAGTCCGCATTCCACGCGAGCTCGGGCAGGGCGATGGCCAGGGTCATCATGCTGGCCAGGAGCGGGCTTTCCAGCCACAGGGCAACGGCCGTGGTGAGCAGGGCGATGTCCGAGAACCACAGGAAGTTCTTCGGGCCCCAGTGGACCCAGTACGCGGGCACGAGCACACCGAGGAAGAGTGTGTAGAGGAGCTTGCCCCCCGTCGGAATCTGCTCCACTGTCAATGCCGCCCCGCCCGCCGCGGCCTCCAGTCCAGGCGAGTGCTCCGGCCCCCGGACAATCTACAGACGCTCGGCCAAGCGATGACTCGAGACGAGGCTCACGGCCTAGTTGCCGATCTGGACGGAGGCGCCGAGCTCCCTCAGCATGGCGATGGCGGAGAGATAGGAGAGCTTGCCCGTCCGCGGGTTCTCCGAGGGGACGTTCTCGACCTCGACGACGAGGCGACCGAACTCGCCCTCGACGGTGACGCGGTGCTGGTTGCGCGGCAGACCGGGGACGGCGAAGATCTTGATCCGCGTCTTCTCGGGGCCCACGCTGGCCAGGGAGACCGCGGCCACCACGTTGACGTTGGCGGGGAAGGCCTTGACGGCCTCGGTGGCGGGCCCCTCGAAGATCAGCGTCTCTTCGGTGATGGCCTCCAGGTCTATCTTCCGCTCCTCGATCCAGGGCGCCCCCGCCAGCCCCCGGGGCGGCTTGCGCGTCTCCATGGTGACGGTGCTGATGCCGCCCTCGCGCGCGCCCTTCATGCCGTCGAGCCCGGCGATGGCGCCGGAGGGGACGAGGATGCGGCAGCCGTGCTTCTCGGCCAGGCGCGCCCACTCCTCGAGGGCGCCCACGAGGCCTCCCACCGAGAGCACCATCAAGTGCTTGCCCGCGGCGAGCACGGCGGGAGCGAAGTCGCGCAGGGCGGCCTGGGTCGCCGCCTCCACCACGAGGTCGGACTGGCGGATCAGGCTCTCGAGGGGCAGCGCCGTGAAGCCCGCGGCTTTCGCCGGATCTCGCACCGTCACCCCCGCGAGGGCCACGCCGGGAATTCCCTCGTCGATGGCGCGCGCGATATGGGTGCCGATGACGCCCATCCCCACGATGCCGACCTTGAGCATGCGCGGCCACCTCCTCGCGACGAGGATAGCAACCGGCCCGAGAGCCGGCAAGGGGCGTGCTAAGATGCCGGATGGGAGGCGCATGCATGCCTGCGGGATCTCGGCTCAAGGAGCCTCTCGATCGGCTCTACCGCGAGTTCGACTGGACCTCGCGCAGCGCGGCCGACGCCATCCAGTTCCCCCTTCGCTACCGCGACCCCGCCGACCTCGAGATCGCGGGACTTCTCGCCTCCTGCATGGCGTATGGTCGCGTTAATCTCTTCGGTCCGTGGGTGAACTGGACTCTCGAGCGCATGGGTAGCTCTCCGGCGGCCTTCGTGCAAGGCTTCGATCTCGGCAAGGAGCGGCGACGCTTCAGGGGCTTCCGCTATCGCTTCAATCGAGAGGGGGACATCCTCGCGTTCTGCCTGGCCAGCCAGCGCATCCTCGCGCGGTGGGGCTCGCTCAAAGGTCTCTTCCTCTCCAGCTACTCGACGGCCGATCCGCATGTTGGCCCCGCCCTCGAGGGCTTCGTCTCCGCCTTCCTCGAGCAGGACCTGTCCGCCGTCTTCCCGCGGAACCGCCTCTCCTACGGCTACCGCCACTGGTTCCCGCGGCCCTCGACGGGCGGCGCGTGCAAGCGGATGCATCTGTTTCTTCGCTGGATGATCAGGCAGGAGAGGCCCGACTTCGGCCTGTGGACCGAGGTGCCGCCGGCTGCGCTCCTGATGCCCGTCGACACCCACATCGAGAACATGGCCCGCTCCGTGGGCCTGACGCGCCGGCGCAGCCGGAACTGGAAGATGGTGGAGGAGATCACGGCCGGGCTCAAGCGCCTCGACGCCGAGGACCCGGTGAAGTATGACTTCGCCCTCTGTCACAAGCGCATGTCCGGCCAGTGCTTGAACCGGCGGGCGGCCGCCGTGTGCGCGCCGTGCGCCCTCAAGCCCGTGTGTGTCCACTGGAGGAGGCGGCGCTGATGCCCCCTGCCGTGATGCCAGGGTGGGGCGTGGGACTCCTGGTCGCGCTGGTCCTGCTGGTGGGCGCGATCGCCTGGGCGCTCTTCCGCGTGGCCGGGCGGCTCGGCGAGATCGAGGCGGGTCGCGGCCAGCCGGATCAGGCGCTCCTGCTGCTCCAGCGAGAGATCGAGGCGTCCCGGAGCGAGAGCCAGAAGGGCCTGGCGGACACCATCAGCTCGGTGAGGCAGGAGCTGGCGCAGTTCGCGGGCCAGATGACGGCGCAGGTGGGGCAGGTGGGATCCTCCGTCCAGCAGCAGCTCCAGAACGTCAGCCGGGTGGTCAGCGATGTGCAGGGCAGCCTCGGCAAGCTAGGCGAGGCGAACCAGCGCATCTTCGAGGTCGGGCGCAGCATCTCGGGGCTAGAGCAGATCCTCAAGTCGCCCAAGGTCAGAGGTGGGCTGGGCGAGACCTTTCTCGAGAACCTGCTCTCCCAGATGCTCCCCCAGGGGCACTATGGGCTCCAGCACCGCTTCACCACGGGCGATCGCGTGGACGCCGTCATCCACATCGGCGACCGGCTCGTGCCCGTCGACGCCAAGTTCCCCCTGGAAAACTTCCAGCGCATCCTGGAGGAGACCGACGAGACGGCACGGCGCCAGTGGCGACGGGCCTTCGTCCGTGACGTCAAGGCACGCGTGGACGAGATCGCCAAGAAGTATATCCTGCCCGACGAGGGCACCTACGACTTCGCCCTCATGTACATTCCCGCCGAGAACGTCTACTTCGAGGCCATCCTGAGGGACGAGGCGATCGACGAGGACGCGCCCTCCGTCTACGCCACCTCCAAGCGCGTGATCCCCGTGTCGCCCAATAGCCTCTACGCCTACCTGCGCGTGATCGTCCTCGGCCTGAAGGGGCTGCAGATCGAGCGGAGCGCGCAGGAGATCCAGGCGCGGCTCGCGCGCCTGACGGGGGACCTCGACAAGTTCCGCGAGGCCTTCGACGTGGTGGGCCGGCATCTGACCAATGCGCGGAACAAGTACGACGAGGCGGCGGGCGCCCTGAATCGCGTGGAGGCCAAGCTCGAGGGGATAGAAAAGCGCGGTGACCAGGTCGCGCTGCCCGGTATCGATCCGTAGTCTCAGCTTGATCCTGTCCGCCCCGATCCGCGCGCGAGATCGACGGACGGCCAGCTATGGTACGATGACGCCATGAACCCGATACCTTTTCAGGTCTTCGGCATCAACCTGCTCGTCCGCATCCTGGCCGAGCCGCCCGCCGATGTGCGCGTCCATTGCCCGAAAGGCTCGCCCATCCGCTATGCCGAGGTGGTGGGCCGCGGCGATGGCTTCGACGAGGGCGCCAATGCCTTCCGCGAGATGCCGCC
>DASYTI010000121.1 GCA_036002485.1 Candidatus Methylomirabilota bacterium
TACCTCGGGCCCGCCTTTCCCGTGCTACTGGCCGCGGGGGCGCTCGTGGTCGAGGGCCTCTCCGAGGCCCGGCGCCGGCGCTGGGTGCGACCGGCGCTGCTCGTGCTGCTGGCGACGGGCGGCGCCCTCACGGCCCCTCTCGCGATTCCAGTGCTTCCCGTGGAGACGTTCATCCGGTACCAGCGCGCGCTCGGAGTCACACCCTCGGCCGGCGAGAAGAGCCGCCTCGGTCCCCTCCCGCAGCACTTTGCCGACCGCTTCGGCTGGCACGAGCTGACCAGTGAGGTGGCGCGCGTCTACGACGCGCTGCCGGCAGAGGAGCGCGCCAACGCGGAGATCGTGACGAGAAACTACGGTGAGGCCGGGGCAATCGACTACTACGGTCGGCGGCACGGCCTGCCCCCCGCGCGCAGCCCTCACAACAGCTATTACTTCTGGGGACCCGGCCGCGAGCGTCCGTCGGTCGTGATCCTGGTCGGCTGGTCGACCGAGGAGCTCGCCGCCTTCTGGGCCCAGGTCGAGGCGGCCGGTCGCATCGAGTCACCGTACGCCATGCCCTTCGAGACCCGCTGGCCCATCCACGTCGGCCGGGGACCGAAAGTGCCGCTCGAGACGGCCTGGCGGCGAGCCAAGATGTTCATCTAGGCTGTGTCGCGGAATTTGACAACTTCTTCGCCGGGAATTTTGTTCGCGACCAGAAGGCCGCATCACAGTTGAGATCGCCTCCCTTGGCATCAGCAATGCTGCCTTGCGGATCGGCACGGTTTCCGCGCCGTCACCGCCCGGGCAAGATCAATCTGACGGCCAGCTCCAGCTGGAGACAGCAAGTTCAAGGGGAGGTTCGCCATGAGCGTTCGCACGATCAAGCAGGCCTTGCTCGTGATCCTGGTGGGGGCCTTGGCAGCCCTGGCGAGCCCGAGCGCGAGCTGGGCAAGCTTTATCATTGATCCAGGGTTCGATCTCTTCCAGACCCAGCCGGGTACCTCCGTTGGCGGCGTGCCGTTCGTGGGCGTGCCACTGGGGACGTTTAACTTCGGGGGCGGGCCGGTCGGGACCGGGAACACCGACACCATTGTCCAGCGCCACGCCACGGCCGTGGCACCCGGTGGCGTACCAGGGGTGGCTCCGCCCATCCCGATCGAGATGCTCGCGCTGCACCTCATGAGCGCGGCGCCGACCAACTTCGGTCTAGGCGTGGGCACGTACTTCGTGACCCTGCAGAGTGAGCGAGGCGGACCGGCTAGCACGGGCTCGCTGACCATTACGTTCGGCCCAGAGGGTGCTCCGCATGGGACCTTCGGCTCGTTTTTCGACGTGTTCTTTGACATCCGTTTGGGCTCACTTACAGGTCCCATTGCCCTTTCGAATGATGCCATCTTGACGGCCAACGGCGTCCCCTGGAGTCACTCCCCAGGACCCGGCGCGGTCGAGATTCCGGGTGTCAACACCTTTCTCAACGGATCTGACCGACTTGCGGATTTCTGGTCCATTGGATTGTTCACGGAACAGCATCCCGGCCCTCCCGCGACGATCCATGTCGTGGCGAGCGCTCGTGTCCCGGGGCCCAGCACGCTCCTGTTGTTGGTCTTCGGCGGCGTGAGCCTGCTCAGCCACGGCTGGCGCCGCCGCACCCGCGCGCGCCCCTGAGGTCAGATCGAGAGGTAGCGATCGGTTTCTCAGAGAGTGGCTCGAATGCTACGGAGCGAGCATCATTTTCTGAACACTCCCTCTAGCTGGTCCACGACCTCGAGCAGGGCCAAACGAGCATAGTCGTCGAACGACTTCGCTAAGCTGACTTGAGAGTGGTGCCAGGCGCCTGGTGTCATTGCACCTGGCTACGATACTGCTGTGGCACGGCCTGCCGATTGTTGGTCCAGTTCGAGACGCCCTGCTCGTCGATCCAGCGGTAGAGCTGCTGAGTGGGGCGGGAGGGCACCGAGTTATCGAGTGGCGGCACCCCCGACGTGGGAGACTCCATCGGCGGCGCGGTCGGTGGGGGAGGCGGCGGACTCGGCACCGTCGGAATCCAGATCCATCGGTAGGCAATCGTCACGCCATCGCCCTGGAGACGGTAGCACCCGCCGACGTAGCAGACCTCCCGCTGGACGGACGGAGCCACGAGCAGCTGTGGCTGCGGCTGATAGACAGGATCCGGATACGCCGGGTAAGAATACGAGGAGTCGTAATACGGGTAGGAGTAGTAGGGAGAGGAGTAGTACGGGTACCCCAGAGCCGGGCCTACGAAGACAAAAGCGGGACCGAAGCAGCATCCGCGATGAAAGCGACCTCCATGGTGGAAGCCTCCGCCATGGAAACGCCCAGGGCTCCCATGGAATCCACCCCCAGGGCCCCCGTGGAATCCACCCCCGTTCGCTCTTCCCGCGTGGACCGGAGCGGGGAGAGCAAGGGCCAGCATCCCCACGAGCGCCAGAGTGATGATCTTCGGCATGGCAGCTCCTTCTCAACGGGCTGCCTGCATGCGCGTTCAGCCCGTGGTGGCGACTCGAGCGCGGGAGCGCCCGACTGGCGTTTGCATTCTAACGCTCGAGCCGGCGCCGTGGGTCCCTGGTCTCATCCTCCCTATGGGGCCCGCGGACCTCACTCAATTCGGACGCTGTTCTGCACCCTCGCGACATTTTTCGATCGCCACGGAGCCTAGCGGGAATCTAAGTAGCTGATTTCTGGCGGGCCGGAGGCTGGACTGTGTTTTGCTTCCAAGAGCATGGAGGTACACGATCACATGCTCAATCGCTCCCGGGTGCTGGCCGACGGCCTCCACCTCCCGCTAAACAAGCTGGCCCTTTGCCTGGACTGCGACGAATGCTTCGAGCTCGGTCACGCGGCCTGCCCCGCCTGCGGGAGCGCCACGTGGACCCCGGCCGCGCGCTTCCTCAAGCTGGTGTCGCAGTCCGAGGCGGCGCCTCGCGGGAGCAGCCGCAAGATGCACGCCCGCCGCGCGGCCGAGGACCTGGCCATCGCCAAGCATCTGCTCATCGTCGCGCGCCATCGGCGGGAGCTCTACGAGCAGATCAAGCGCGCATTCGCGGGGCACGAGACCCTACACGTCGTGCTCGACCGGCGCGTGAGCGAGCGCCGTCGCCGCAAGGAGCCGACGCTGCCGGATCGCCGCGGCGCCGACCGGCGTGCGCGCTCCGGGATCGACGAGCAGCTCCGCACCATCGGCTGGTCGCTCGTGCTGCTCGATCTCGCCAAGTCCAAGCGCCGCTAGCTGGAGCCTGCTTCCCCCTCAGCTAAACCCATCACCGCTACTTTCGGGTCGGTGGCTCGGCGGGAGCCGGGCGCTCGGCCGGTGCGGGAGCGGGGCGGGGGGGCTGCGGAGCAGGCCGCACCTCTTCTCGCTCACGCTTCTGCGCGACGGGCGGAGGCGCCGGCGGGGGAGGCAAGTGACGCGGAGCTGCGACCTCCTGCGCCGGCCGTGCAGGGGGCGGCGACTCTTGCCGACCGCGCTCCGGGACCGCGATTGCCCGCTTCTCTCTTCGTGTGTCGGGTCCACTGGGAGAATCAGAGCGCGTCGTGTCGCGAGGCTGAGGCGGCGCGGCCTTGGGCGAGCCCGGTGATGGAGGCGGCGAGGCCTGCTCGGCCGCGCTGCTCTTCTTTTCCACCGGCCCGGGAACGGTCTGGCCGGCGATGCCAGGGACGGTGCGCGGAGTCCGAGCCGGTCTGCCTTCTGGTGCAACAGCCGTATTCGCGGAAGGCGATACGGACCGCGGCGAGGGAACCAGTCGAGGCGGCGCAGCCGGCGCCACCGCCGGCGTCGTGGCAAGACCCTGGGCCTGGAGCGCCGGCCTCAGATCGCGAGGCGCGCGCGTCGCCACCACGGGGCGAGCCTGGATGGCCGCCGGTGGCTGAGCGGCAACGCCCGTCGCCGGCTGCACGCTGGCGGCGACGGGGCGGACCGCGAGCGCCCCGCGCACGGGCGTGAGCTCCTGCACCTGCGCTTGGTTGATCCGTGTCGGTTGCACCTGGCCCTGGCCGAAACGCTCCGCGGGCACACCCACGACCGCATTGGTCACGTGGACGTTCCGGTAGACCGTGATGTTGGTCACGTTGATGTTCGTGGTGCGGTTGACGACCACGTTGTTGACGACGCGTGGCCCGCCCCAGCCTCCCCACCAGGCCACGCCGACAAAGCCGGGACGCCCCCACCACGGGATCACCGGCTCGCCCCAGCCGAGTGGCGCCCAGTAGAGCGGGCGCCCCACGCTGACCGCGACGCCGCCGCCGAGAAAGACGACGAGCGCGGGGGCGTAGACAGGGCGGACGACGACCGGCCCGGGCGCCCACGCCCAGTAGTTGCCGACAAAAACCCAGCGGCCATAGTGATAGGGCGCCCAGCCCCACGGCGCATCATCGAGCCAGGTCCATCCGAAGCGGGGGTCCCAGATCCAGCGGCCCGTGCTGTACGGCACCCAGCCCACGGGCACCGTCGCGGGAACCCACACCGCCCCGTACGTCTCGACCGTGCGCCAATCGCCGTGCTGATTGAGCGCCTCGCCTCCGTACACGGCCGGCGAGACGTAGTGTGTGGTCGCGGGCTGGAGGAGGTAGTCCGTGCGCTGGTAGTTCCAGCGATCCCACGCGCTGAGCGGCGGCGCGGCCGCCATCTCCACCCGTGGCGAGTCCGTCCCCGTGATCACGACCTGCTGATTGGCCGCGACGGGCGTGGCGGCGCCGCCCGCGGGAGTCGCCGTGGCGCTGCCCCCGCGGTGGGTGTCGAACGCGGTGGACTCCTGGGTCACCTCGGCGTGGTAGTAGCCGGGGCGCTCGACGGTGAAGGCTCCGTGCGGCGTGTCGAGCTCGACCGTGTGTCCCGCCGCCAGCTCGCGCACATCGAGGGCGGCATGACCGGCGGTGACGCGGAACTGGACGAAGTCGGGCTCCTGGTTGTCGAGACCGAGGTGCGTGCCCTCGGAGGCCCGTACGAAGGCGCGCGGGCCGACCTGGATCTCGATATTGCCGCCCGGCCCCGTGTAGAGGAGGTCGCCCGGGGCCAGGGGCATGTTGACCTTGGCCGGTGTCCACTCCTGGGCGCCGGGGCGCCAGAAGGACACCTCGCCGTAGAGATAGCTCAGGCGTGCCGGCGTCACGTCGCTGGCCGGCGCCGGGACGGGCGCTCCCGGCGGAGCCGGAGGGGCGGTCGGCGCGGGGGGTGGATCGACCGCTCGCGCAACCCCCGGACCGCTCATCATGATCAGTGCCAGAAGCGCTGCAACGACTCTCCGTGCCGTCATGGGCTGACCCCTGTCTGTCATTCAGGTCGATTCTGGGACAGAGCCTTTCCCTTGAGTATCAGACGTGCCGGCTCGGCCAGATGTTTACATGCCATTGCTAGGCCGAGCGTCGCATCTCTGTCGACGACCGGTCCTTGTCGCTGGCGATCGTCACGCGGTCATCACGACCGGAAGGCTGAGCCAGCGACGTACCGCAACTGGTGCAGAATTTCGCGGCCGGTGAATTCGACCCCCCGCATCTCGGGCACGCATGTGCGCGCCGCTCGGCGGTCTCGGAGATGCGGCGCTTGATCGCCACGGCACCGAGGACCAGCGCCTCGGCGTTGTCGTGCAGGACGAGGCCGAGCCATACCGCCGTGGCCAGGAGCAGCAGGACGAACATCCAGCTCACGATGGTGACCGCTCTTTCGAGCAGGAACGGGTGGATCAGACCATACACCCCCGGCAAGATCAGAAGCGTCGCGAACGCAGGAAGACCTTCGTGGAGCAGACGTGACACCGGATCGCTCGCGCGTATCTGAGCCGCGGCGCGCCAGGCCGAGGTCCAGATCAGGGTCAGGGCGACGGCGAAGCCGAGGAGAGACACGGCCTCTCCCGCATTGAATCCGCCCGATCCGAGCGTCGCTTGCCGGAACACCTGGACCCCGCTGAGAATGCTGGCTAGCAGGAGGGCGGCGAGCACTGCGATCGCGTTTCGAATCGTCCACATCCACTCTTCACCATGCCAGCGCGCTATCGATGCCATGTCTCGCTCCCTTCTGATCGGCGCTCAATTTCCAGCCGTTTGTGACCGGGCCGGCCCCTGGCCAATCCGTGGGCCCTTCCGTACGGTAGAGGCAACCGCGATGCCATGAGGCCGGCCATCCCGGCGCGCGCACAGAATTGCATCTTTCTGCTGAGTTCGAGGCGCGGGGATGCGCTAAAGCTCGGCGTCCGCTCGGTACGGGTCGGTAAGCTTTACCTGATCAGGAGGTCCGCGTCCGCGCAAACCCTCGAGATCCCGTATAATGCCGAATCGGTCTCAGGAGCCGGTGCCCACGACGTCCAGACACGTGAAACGCTCCCGCACCCGATTCAGGAGTCGGATGTGATCGCGTATCTCTGCAAGCGGCTCGCGTGGGCCTTCCTCGTCCTCCTCGGCATCACGGCGGTCGTGTTCGTGGTCGTGCACCTCTCGGGCGACCCCGCCGCGCTCTACATGAGCCCCGAAGGCACCAAGGAGGACTACCAGATCCTGCGCACCGCGCTGGGGTTCGATCGTCCGCTGCCCGAGCAGTACGGGCTCTTCCTCTGGCGCGCCGCCCAGGGTGATTTCGGCCGCTCGCTGCGTCACCAGCAGCCGACGCTCCCGCTGGTGCTGGCCCGTCTGCCCGCCACGCTCACCCTGACCGCGGCCGCGATGATCCTGGCCCTGCTCCTGGCCCTCCCGCTCGGGCTTCTCTCGGCATTGCGCCGCAAGTCCATCCTGGACACGGGGGGGATGATGTTCGCCCTCGCCGGGCAGTGCATGCCCACGTTCTGGCTCGGCATTCTCCTGATCCTGGTCTTCGCCGTGCAGCTCCGGTGGTTTCCCGTCTATGGCGGCGAGGGCCCGCTGACGCTCGTTCTGCCCGCCGTCACCCTCGGGGTGTGGGCCATGGCGCGCACGGCCCGCATTACGCGCTCGAGCATGCTGGACGTGCTCCATCAAGATTTCCTGCGCACGGCGCGCGCGAAGGGCGTGGGCGAGTGGAGCGTGATCTTGCGGCACG
Organism: Candidatus Methylomirabilota bacterium; assembly: GCA_036002485.1. Taxonomy (NCBI): domain Bacteria; phylum Methylomirabilota (SeqCode); species Candidatus Methylomirabilota bacterium. The sequence goes on from DASYTI010000121.1 coordinate 7,004, forward strand.
CCCTCCGCAACTGCGCCATCCCCATCGTGACCGCGCTCGGCCTGGAGCTGGGCAACCTCCTGGGCGGGGCGGTCATCACCGAGGCGGTCTTCGCCTACCCGGGCATCGGGCGCCTGGCCGTGGAGGCCGTCATCAACAAGGATGTGCCCCTGATCCAGGCCGTGGTCCTGACCGTGGGCGCGGCCATCCTGCTCCTCAACATTCTGATCGACATGGTCTATGTCGCTCTCGACCCCCGCATCCGTCTTGCCTGATCGGTCGTCGCGCTCTTTGCGCACGCTGCGCGCGTCGGGCGGCGCGCGTGTCGGCACGGCCATTCTCGTGGTCGTCGGGATCTGTGCGATGGCGCCTCACCTGCTGGCGCCGTTCGATCCCGCCGAGCAGCGGCTGCTCGCCCGCTTCACCCCTCCTTTAAGTAGGGCCGCCGACGGCACGCTGGCCGTCCTGGGCACCGATCAGCTCGGCCGCGACATCCTGAGCCGCCTGATCTACGGGGCGAGAACCTCGAGTCTCATCGGGTTCGCGGCGGTGCTCCTGGCCGGCATCACGGGCACAACGCTCGGCCTCCTCGCCGGCGTGCGGGGCGGGGCGTCCGATCACACCGTCATGCGCCTGGCCGACATGCAGCTCGCCTTTCCGTTCATCCTGCTCGCCATCACGGTGATCGGCATCCTCGGGCCGAGCATCCGTAATCTGATCCTTGTGGTTGGCCTCAGCAACTGGGCCGCGTACGCGCGCGTGGTGCGGGCCGAGACGCTGGCCGTGCGCGAGCGGCCCTACGTGGAAGCCGCGCGGTCGCTCGGGCTTCCCGTGCCCCGCATCGTGGTTCGGCACATCCTGCCCAACGTGAGCGCCTCGCTCATGGTCGTGGCCACCTTCGGTATCGCCGGCGCGATTCTCACCGAGGCGGGGCTTTCCTTCCTCGGTCTCGGCGTGCCCGTCGCCATCCCGTCGTGGGGCGGCATGCTGGCCGAGGGTCGGCAATATGTCGACACGCGCTACTGGCTGGCGCTGTTCCCCGGCGCCGCGCTCTTCGTGACCGTGATGGCCATCAATCTCGTGGGAGATACTCTCCGCGACACGCTCGATCCCTATCTCTACTCGCGTCGAAGCCTGGAACAGCTCTGATGACCGGCCGACACCTGCCCGAAGGAGGGCCACGATGAACCGACAAGTCGCCATGGCGGGCGCAATGCTTCTGTGCCTCGCTCCCCTCACCCAGCCGGCCCATGCGCAGCCGAAGCCGGTCGTCGTCGTGCAGTCGGGGGAGGCGGCCACGCTCGACTGGCACATGCACTGCGACAAGAACGCGCACGAGCCCGATCGCCAGATCTTCGACACGCTGCTGCGCCGCAATCTCAAGACGCTCCAGCTCGAGGGCAACCTGGCCGAGTCGTGGCGCGTAGTCAACGAGACCACCTGGCAGTTCAAGCTCAAGCGCAACGTGAAGTTCCACAACGGCGAGCCCTTCGACGCCGCGGCGGTGAAGTTCAGCGTCGAGCGCATGCTCGACCCGAAGCAGGGCGCCCCCGGGCGCACCAGCATCGCCACCATCGACCACGTGGACGTGGTCGACCCGTACACGGTCAACGTCATCACCAAGGCGCCCTTCCCGCTTCTGGCCGTGCGGATGAGCCCGGGGCACTGCGGCACCGTGGGCATCGTGCCGCCCAAGTACATCGCCCAGGTGGGCGACGCCACCTTCGCGATCAAGCCGGTGGGCACGGGCCCGTACAAGTTCGTCGAGTGGGTCAAGGACGAGCGGCTGGTGCTGGAAGCCAACAAGGACTATCACCGCGGCGCGCCCGCGATCGAGCGGCTGATCTTCCGCCCCGTCCCCGAGCTGACGACACGCGTGGCGGCATTGCTCTCCGGCCAGGCCGACCTGGTGAGCGACATCCCGCCCGACCAGACGGGAAAGATCAAGTCCAGCAGTACCGCGCACGTGGAGATCAGCACGCTGGGCGGCTTCGTCATCATGGTGAAGATGACGAACTACCTGATGCCGGGCCCCTGGCAGGACGTGCGCGTGCGCAAGGCGATCAACCACGCCATCGACATGGACACGATCATCAAGACCGTGCTGGAAGGCTATGGCCAGGTGCTGGGCGTGCCGCTGGAGAAAGAAGCCTTCGGCTTCAATCCCAACATCAAGTGGTACGGCTACGATCCCGACCGCGCCAGGGCCCTGCTGCGCGAGGCCGGCCATGCCAACGGCTTCGAGATGACGCTGCACGCGCCCAACCGGCGCTACATGAACGACATCGAGGTGATGCAGGCCATGGCCCAGATGCTCACCAAGGTGGGCATCCGGGCCAAGGTGGAAGTCTGGGAGCAGAGCATCTACACGACCAAGTGGCGCAAGCGCGAGCTGCTCCCTGCCTACCTGGTGGCCTGGGGCGGCGCCGGCGTCTTCGACGGCGACCTGCTCACGAACTCGCTCAACTCCAAGTCCGCCCTGGCCATCTTCAAGAACGAGGCCCTCGACAAGATGCTGGAGGAGGCCCAGGCCACCAACGATCCGGAGCGCCGCAAGGCGATCTACTTCAAGGCGCAGGAGCTCATCTACGAGGAGGCGCCCATCATCAAGGCCTACCAGCAGGCCCACATCTTCGGCGTGAGCAACCGGCTCGACTGGAAGCCCTGGATCGACAACATGCTCTTCCTCTACGACGCCAAGCTGAAGTAGCCATGGCCACCCAGCTCCGCCATCTCCTGAGCCCGATCCCGCTCGGCCACACGACCGCCAAGAACCGCATCGTCTCCACCCCGCACGGCGCGGCTTACGGCGAGCACGGCGGCCTCACAGACCGCTACATCCGCTACCACGAGGAGAAGGCCAAGGGCGGCTGCGGCGTGGTGATGATGTTCGGCTCCTCCAGCATCCATCCGACTTCGGTCAACGACTGGGCCGAGATCAACAACTGGGACGACAGCATCATCCCGCAGTTCCGGGAGATGAGCGCGGCCATCCACCGCCACGGCGCGCTCTGCCTGTCGCAGATCTCCCACCGCGGGCGCCGGGGCCACTCCTGGTACTCGGGGACACCACTGTGGGCGCCCTCGGACACGCGCGAGGAGCGCCACCGCGAGTGGCCCCACGTGATGACCAAGGCCGAGATCCGCGAGGTGATCGACTGCTGGGCCGCCGCCGCCGTGCGCCTCAAGAAGGGTGGCTACGACGGCTGCGACATCCCCTTCTACGGCGGTCACCTGCTCGAGAACTTTCTCTCACCCCTCGCCAACACGCGCACCGATGAATACGGCGGCAGCCTCGAGAACCGGACCCGGCTCGGCCGAGAGGTGCTCCGCGCCGTGCGCGACGCGGTGGGCCGCGATTTCATCATCGGCGTCAGGCACAGCGGGGATCATCTGGTCCCCGGCGGCTTGACCAAGGAGGAGCTGCTCGACGTGGCGCGGATCATCGACGCCCTCGGGATCGCCGACTACTGGCTGGTGAGCGGATCCAACTCGGAGACGCTGCGCTTCGAGGCCATGGTCACGCCGTCCCTCTACCACCCGCACGCGCTCTACGCGGACCTGGCCGCGGCCACGCGCTCGGTGGTGAAGGTGCCCGTGATCCTGGCCGGCCGCGTGAGCACTCCCGAGCAGGCGGAGCGGGTGCTGGCCTCCGGCGTGTGCGACCTGGTGGGCATGACGCGCGCCATGATCGCCGACCCCGAGATGCCCAAGAAGGCCATGGAAGGCCGGCTCGACGACATCCGCACCTGCGTGGGCGCCAGCGAGGGCTGCATCGGCCGCCTGCGCATGGGCAAGTCGATCACCTGCGTGCAGAATCCCATGATCGGCCGCGAGGCCGAGCTGTCCGAGATCCATCCCGCGCAGAAGGCCAAGCGCGTGCTGGTGATCGGCGGCGGCGTGGGCGGCCTGGAAGCCGCGCGCCTCGCGGCGCTGCGCGGTCACAAGGTGACGCTGCTCGAAGCGGCGCCATCCCTCGGCGGCCAGGTGCTGGTGGCCGCCCGCGCGCCCAAGCGCGAGGACTACGCGGCCATCGCCCACTGGCTGATCGGCCAGGTGCGCAAGGCCGGCGTCGAGATCCGCCTGAACGCCCCCGCCGACGTGGCCGACGTGCTGAAGCTCGATCCGGAATCCGTCATCGTAGCGACGGGGGCGACCCCGCGTGTACCCAAGATCCCCGGTGTCGATCTGCCCCACGTCACCACCGCCTCCGACATCCTCACGGGACAGGTTCGCCCCGGCGCGCGCTGCGTGGTCGTGGACGAGGACGGCCACTTCACCGCCCCCACCACCGCCGACTTCCTGGCTGGCAAGGGCTGCCGCGTGACGATCATCACGCGCTACTTCATGGTGGGCGAGGACATCGACGAGGGCGTGCGCTCCGACCTCTACGCGCGCCTCTGTACCCAGGGCGTGGTCCTGCAGCCCATGACCGTGGCCACCGAGATGCTACCCGGCGCCGTCCGCACCAGGCACACCTTCTCCGGCGCCGAAGCCACCCTGCCCGCCGACACCGTCGTGCTGGCCTTCGGCGGCAAGGCCAACGACACCCTCTTCCACGAGCTCACCGGCAAGGTCCGCGAGCTCAACCTGATCGGCGACGCCAACTCCCCCCGCCGCATCCACGACGCCCTCCTCGAAGGCACCCGCGTGGCAAGAGCCATCTGAGCCACCTTTTCTCTCATCCCTCTCCAGGTGGTCTTTGCTTCCATCCCTCTCCCCCAGTGGGGGAGAGGGCAGGGTGAGGGGGTCGAGCCCGCAACCTCCCTCACCGTGTTGCGCGGGGGGAGGAGAGGGACGCAGTTCGAGAAGAGGGCTGAGTCATCGTAATATCGTCACCGGAGGAGAGCTCCTGGCGACGAAGAAACGAACGAATACTGAATCCAGTCACCTGAGCCGAGTGAAGAGGCGGTCACGGGCCCGACCCCTCACCCTCCCCTCTCCCCCACTGGGGGAGAGGGATGAAGCTACACATCCACGTATCTTGCGTGGAGGAGATGAGAGGACATGATCCAGCTTACGATCACGCAGGCCCGTCAGGCGCTCCTCGATCTGCCCGAGCGAATGGCGAAGGCCTCCGACAAGACGGTGAGCATCACGCGGCATGGCCGCCCGGTGTTGGCACTGCTGCCGTGGGAGCTCTACGAGAGCATCATCGAGACGCTCGAAGTACTGGGCGATCCCGAGGCGACGGCTGCCCTCCGATCGAGCCTGGAGGACATCCGCAAACTCCGCCTCGTCAACCATGAGACCGCCGTGAAGCGACTCGGCGGAGGTCCTCCGCACTTGGCCCGACGCATTCTGCGGCAGCGCCTGTTGGGCCGCTAGCCATGGACCAACCAAAAACCGCCAGCGTAGTCATCATCGGCGGCGGGGTGGTGGGCTGCAGCATCGCCTACAACCTGGCCCGCCGCGGCCAGCGCGACGTCGTCGTGCTCGAGCGCGAGACGGTGGGCAGCGGGACGACAAGCAAGGCCGCCGGCGGCATCCGCGCCCAGTTCTCGACGGAGACGGAGATCCGCTTCTCCCTCGAGAGCCTCCGCGTGCTCAAGAA
>DASYTI010000122.1 GCA_036002485.1 Candidatus Methylomirabilota bacterium
TGCTCCAGCTTGTAGATCAGGTTCCATCGCCCATAGTCGCCGAGCGGATGGCCTACCCGGACATCGCCACCCAGGGCATTGACGGTGTAGTCATTGAACACGCGGCGATTGTTGTACAGATCGAAGCCCGCTGCCAGCGGCCGGTCGAAGAGCCAGGGCTCGGTGAAGCCGATGGTGCCCTGCTGGGTGGAGGCGCCGCCGCGCAGGCGGAGGAACACCTGCCACCCCCGGCCCAGGAAGTTGTTCTGCGAAAGGTCGAGAGTACCGAGGGCGCCGTCCTGAGAGCTGTAGCCACCGCCGATCGAGAAGAGGCCCGTCGGCTTCTCGGTCACCTCGATGTTGACGACGATCTTGTCCTTGGAGGAGCCCGGGGTGGTCTTGGTCTCGACCTTCTCGAAGTAGTTCAGGTTGCGCAGCTTCTGCTTCGCCCGCTCGAGCTTCTGGGTGGTGAAGAGGTCGCCCTCGTGCATGGGGATCTCGCGGCGCAGGATCTTCTCCTGGCTGCGGGTGTTGCCCGAGATGTTGATGCGCTCCACGAAGACTTCGGGACCCTCGACGATCTGGAACGTGATGTTGACCTTCCGGTTCGGCACGTCGAGGGCGATCTGGGGATCGACGTCGGCGGAGGCGCGCCCGATGGTGCCGTACACGTCGCTGATGGCCTTGACGCTTTCGCGCAGCTTGCTGCGCGAGTAGATGTCGTCGGGCTTGAGGAGCACGCGACGACGGATCTCCTCGATGGGCAGCACGTTGTTGCCGGTGATGTCCACCCCGCCCACCTTGAACTGCGGACCTTCGACCACAACGATCTTGATGGTGACCCGGGCGTTCTGGCGGTCCACCTGGGTGTCGGTCGACTCCACCCGGGCCTGAATGTAGCCGTTGTCGTTGTAGAAGGCGACGATCCGGTCCACGTCCTCCTCGAGCTTCTGCCGCTGCACCGTCCCGCGCAAGATGAAGAACTGCCGCTCCTGCGTGAGCATGATCTCCTTGATCTTGTCCGGCTTGACGCCCTGGGCGCCTTCGATGACGACCTTCTCGATGGTCATCTTGCGCCCCTCGACGATGCGGAAGGTCACCGCCACGTCGCCGTCCGGCAGCTTGGTCACATCCGGCGAGATGCCGACCTCGAAGTACCCCTCCTCCTCGTACACTTCCTTGAGCTTCTCGGCCGCCCGCGTCACCTCCACGGGGTTGTAGACGCTCCCCAGCTTCAGGTCGATCTTCTCCTGGAGGTTGGCCGCGTCGAGACGCTTGTTGCCCGCGAAGGAGAGATCCCGGACGAAGGGACGCTCGGTGACCACGAAGGTCAGCTTCACGCCCCCCTCGAAGTCCTCGACCTTGAGCTGGACGTCGTCGAAGAAACCGAGGGCGAAGATCGACCGGATGTCGTCCGCCGAGCGCGCGGGCAGGAAGGGCGTGCCCACCTTGGATTGTACCCGCCCCAGGATGACCGCTTCCTGGACGCGCCGGTTGCCCTGAATGGCGAGATCCTTGATGAGAATCTGCTGCTCCCCGGCCGGGGGAGGGGCCTGGGCGGCGGCCGGACGAGCCACGTTGACATCGATTCCCGCCAAAGTGAGGACAAAAAAAATGGAGAGAAGAAATCTCCCCCGCGCGGTCATGGTCCCGGTCGGCCCAGTCGAGTGTCGGTCCGTCTAGTGCTCGGCCAGCGCGAGCCGCGGCTCGGCGATCTGTATCTCCCGGAAGATGAAGCCGTCTCCGTTTACGTCCACCTCGATCCGCGCGCCGTCGGCGAACTGTCCGCGCACGATGGCCTCCGCGAGCGGATCCTCGACCTCTTTCTGAATGGTCCGCCGCAGCTGGCGCGCCCCGTAGGTGGGGTCATAGCCCTTCTTCACGAGGAGGTCCAGGGCGGCCTCCGTGGGCTCGAGCTGGATGCCCTTGTCGGAGATCTGGGCATTGATGCGGGTCAGCATGAGGCGGACGATGGCCGTGATGTGTTCCCTCGACAGCGCGTGGAACACGATGATGTCGTCGACCCGGTTGATGAACTCCGGCCGGAAGGCGCGCTTGAGCTCGTCGAGGACCTTTTCCTTCATCTTGTCGTGCGTCTCGCCCTCGCCCTCGGCCAGGAAGCCCGGGGCCGTGCGCTTGCCGATGAAGCTCGTGCCCAGATTCGAGGTCATGATGAGGATGGTGTTCTTGAAGTCGACCACGTGGCCCACGGAGTCCGTGAGGCGGCCGTCGTCGAGCACCTGTAGGAGCATGTTGAAGACATCGGGATGGGCCTTCTCAATCTCGTCGAAGAGGACGACGGAGTAGGGCCGCCGGCGCACTTTTTCGGTCAGGAACCCACCCTCTTCGTACCCCACATAGCCGGGAGGGGCGCCGAGGAGGCGCGACACCGAGAACTTTTCCATGTACTCGGACATGTCCACCCGGATGAGGGCGTTCTCGTCCCCGAAGAGATACTCCGCGAGGGCCCGGGCGAGCTCGGTCTTCCCCACTCCGGTGGGCCCGAGGAAGATGAACGAGCCCACGGGACGGCGGCTGTCCTTGAGCCCGGCCCGCGAGCGCCGGATGGCCCGCGCCACGGCCATCACCGCGTCCTTCTGTCCCACGATGCGCCCGTGGAGGGCCTCTTCCATCCGGGCGAGCTTCGCCGATTCCTTCTCCTCGAGCTTGGACAGGGGGATCCCCGTCCAGCGGGACACGATGTACTCGATGTCCTCCTCGCTGACCGTCTGCGGACCCTTGCCCTTGCGCTTGTCCCACTCCCGCTTCATTTCCTCGTCGCGACCGCGCAGGAGCTTTTCCTTCTCCCGGAGGGAGGCGGCCTTCTCGAACTCCTGCGCCTCGAGGTACATGTCCTTCTCACGGACGACGCGCTCGACTTCCTTGCCGATCTCCTTGATCTCCGGGGGCGGCGTGAGGGCCATGAGCCGCGTCCGCGAGGACGCCTCGTCAATGACGTCGATGGCCTTGTCGGGCAGCTGGCGATCTGTGATATAGCGATCGGCGAGCTTGACCGCCGCGTCGATCGCCTCGTCGGTAATCTTCACCCGATGATGCGCCTCGTACTTGTGACGGAGCCCCTTGATGATCTCGATCGATTCGGGCACGGAAGGGGCCCGCACGATGACGGGCTGGAAGCGTCGCTCGAGGGCGCCATCCTTCTCGATGTACTTGCGATACTCGTCGAGGGTGGTGGCGCCGATGGTCTGGATCTCGCCGCGGGAGAGGGCCGGCTTCAGCATGTTCGAGGCATCGATGGCGCCTTCGGCCGCCCCCGCCCCGATCAGCGTATGGAGCTCGTCGAGGAAGAGCACGACGTTCTCCGACGGGCGGATCTCCTTCATGACGGCCTTGAGGCGCTCTTCGAACTGGCCGCGATACTTGGTCCCGGCCACCAGGGCTCCCAGGTCGAGCTGGAGCAAGCGCTTCTGGGCGAGCACGTCCGGTACTTCGTGCCCGACGATGCGCTGGGCGAGCCCTTCGACGATGGCCGTCTTGCCCACGCCCGGCTCGCCGATGAGGACAGGATTGTTCTTGGTCCGGCGGGCCAGGATCTGGATCACCCGCTCGATCTCCATCTCGCGCCCGATGACCGGGTCGAGCTTGCCCTCCCGGGCCAGCTGGGTCAGGTCGCGCGCGAACTCGTCGAGGACGGGGGTCTGGGAGCGCTTCTTCGGCCGCGGGTAGTACTGGTCACCCAGGAGGGCCAGGGTCTCCTGCCGCACCTCGTCGAGACGCGCCCCGAGAGACTCGAGGATCTTGGCGGCTATGGACTGGCCCTCTTTCATGAGACCCAGCAGGAGGTGCTCGGTCCCGATGTAGTTGTGGCCGAGCTGGCGCGCTTCCTCGATGGACAGCTCGAGGACGCGCTTGGCCTGGGGGGTGAACGGCACTTCACCGAAGGTCAGGGTCTTGGGGAAGCCGGCCAGGGCCCGCTCGACTTCCGCCTTGACCGTTTCCAGGCGGAGCCCGAGTCGCTGGAGGACGGCGGTGGCTATGCCTTCGCCGTCCCGGATCAGCCCCAACAGGATATGCTCGGTCCCGACGAAGTCGTGGCGGAACCGGCCCGCCTCCTCTCTCGCCAGGATGATGACCCGCCGCGCCCTCTCGGTAAATCTCTCGAACACTTGGCGCCCTCGCTCCCTAGGGTTTGGACTGCCCGAAACGTGGCCCCGAACCTGCTGTGAGTATACCTCCCAAGTCCTCGGTCAGCCTAGCCTTTTCTTGCTTGGAAGGTCCCGATTATACCGAAATACCTGAAACGTTGGACTCGCCGCCATGAAAAAGCATTCAGAGATCAGGGCCAGGCGACGGCGCGTCCCTCCAACAGACGGTAGCCGCGGTCCGCCCTCCGGGCCAGGTCGTGATTGTGGGTGGCGACGACGATGGCGAGTCGACGCTCGGCCTGAAGCCGCATGAAAAGGTCCCAGATCACCTCGCTCGTCTTTGGATCGAGATTGCCGGTGGGCTCATCGGCCAGTATCACCTTCGGCTGAGCGACCAGGGCTCGGGCTATGGCCACGCGCTGCTGCTCGCCACCCGAGAGCTCTCCCGGTCGGTGGCCGAGGCGATCACCCAGCCCGACCTCGTGCAAGGCGCCCGCTCCCCGCTCCCGGGCCTCGGTGGCCGACAGGCGCTGGAGCCGAGCGGGCAGCATGGCGTTCTCGAGCGCCGTCATCTCGCCGAGCAGGTTGTAGAACTGGAAGATGAAGGCGATCTCCGTGCGGCGGAGCCTCGCCAGCGAGCTCTCGGAGCGGGCGTACATGTCCTCACCGGAGAACAGGACCTGACCTCCCGTGGGCCGGTCCAGCCCGCCCAGGAGATGGAGCAGGGTCGACTTCCCCACCCCGGAGGCGCCGATGAGGGCCACGCTCTCCCCTTGATTGACGGCAAGGCTGACGCCGCGCAGGACCCGGACGATCTCCGGCCCCACCCGATACTCCTTCTCGAGCTCTCGTACGGCGAGGAGGGGCTCACTCATACCGGAGGACCTCGACGGGGTCGAGCCGAGCGGCGCGGCGCGCGGGCGACAGCGTGGCGAGAAAGGAGATCAGCAGCGTGGCGGAGGTCACCAGCGTGAAGTCGAGCCACGTCAGCTTCATGGGCAGATGGTCGATCTGGTAGACGTCACCGGCCAGGCGGATGATCTTGTAGGTGTTCTGGACCCAGATCAGGAGGAGCCCGAAGAGGCTGCCCCCGAGGGTGCCGACGCCGCCGATCAGCATGCCCGTGACAAGAAAGACGGTGCCTATGCTGCCTGCCGAGGCGCCCATGGCCTTGAGGATGCCGATTTCCTTTCGCTTCTCGGCCACGAGGAGCACCAGGTGCCCGATGATGGCGAAGCCCGCCACGAGGACGATGATGGTGACGATGACGAAGAGCGCGAGCTTCTCGAGCTGGAGGGCGGCGAACAGATTGCGGTTCATCCCCATCCAGTCGCGGATCCAGAGCCCGGGCCCCGCCGCCGCCGCCACGCGCCGCCCCACGGCCTTGGCATCGAAGGGGTCGTTCAGCTTGATCTCGACACCGGAGACGCGCTCGCCCAGCCCGGCGAACTCCTGGGCCGCGGCCAGCGAGGTGTAGGCCATGGAGGCGTCGTACTCGTAGAGCCCGATCTCGACGTAGCCGGCCACCTCGAAGCGCCGCATCTTGGGCACGAGGCCGACGGCGGTCATCGCCCCCTGCGGGGAGATGACGGTGACGTGATCCCCCGGCGCGAGCCCGAGCGTGCGCGCGAGCTCGCGCCCGAGCAGGAGAGCGGGCTCGCCCGAGGTCCGGAGGAGCGGCTCGAGGCTGCCCGCGCCGATATCGGCCTGGAGCTGCTTGCGCACGGCGGGCGCGGCGAGGTCGACGCCGCGGAGAAGACCGCCGGTGGCGCCGCCGCGCTGACCGGTGAAGAGCGCCTGCTGCAGCACGAACGGCGTGGCCGAGCGCACGCCGGCCACCGGCTGGACGCGCGCGGCCACCCCCGGGCCGTCCTCGATCCCGCGGCCGCTCGGGTCCACCACGAGGATGTGCGGGTTGGCCGCGATGATCTTCTCCTTGATGCCGTCCTGGAATCCGGTCATCACGGCCAGGACGACGATCAGGGCGCTGACGCCGAGGAAGACGCCGCCCACGCCGATCCACACGAAGAGAGAGAGGTTGGCCCGCTGGCCGCGCGCGCGCAGGTAGCGCAGCGAGAGGAAGAGTTCGACGGGCAGGCCGCGTCCGGCCATCAGGCTTCGGATTCCTCGTCCGCAGACGCGGGCTCGCCCGCCGCGCGACGCTCGGGGCGGAGGTGCGGAAAGAGGATGACGTCCCGGATCGACGGAGAGTCGGTGAAGAGCATGGCCAGCCGGTCGATGCCTATCCCCTCTCCGGCCGTGGGCGGCATGCCGTATTCCAGAGCCCGCACGAAGTCCTCGTCCATCCAGTGCGCCTCTTCGTCGCCGCGCTCGCGCTCGCGCGCCTGCTCTTCGAATCGCCGCCGCTGGTCGATGGGATCGTTGAGCTCGGAATAGGCGTTGGCGATCTCCCGCCGGCAGATGTAGAGCTCGAAGCGGTCGACCAGGCGCGGATCATCCGGCTTGCGCTTGGACAGGGGAGAGAGCTCGATCGGGAAGTCGGTGATGAAGGTCGGCTGGATCAAGCCCGGCTCCACCAGGGTGTCGAAGACGTCCTTCCAGAGGCCAGTCACGCCCGTGCCCGGCTTCGGGGCGGGCACGCCGGCGGCCCCCGCCGCCTTCCCGAGCGCCTCCGCGTCGGTGTCCGGCCCCACCGCGAGACCGAGAGCCTTCGAGATCGCGTCGAAGAACGGCACTCGGCGCCAGGGCCCGGCGAGGTCGATGGCCTCGCCCTGGTACTGGAGCGCGGTGCGGCCGAGGAGCTGCGTGCCGAGGTGGGCAAGCATCTCCTCGGTCAGGGCCATCAGGTCCTCGTAGTCGGCATAGGCCTGGTAGAACTCGAGCATGGTGAACTCGGGGTTGTGCTGGGTCGAGATGCCCTCGTTGCGAAAGTTGCGGTTGATCTCGTAGACGCGGTCGAGGCCGCCCACGACCAGACGCTTGAGATAGAGCTCGGGGGCGACGCGAAGGTAGAGTGGCATGTCCAGGGCGTTGTGGTGCGTGACGAAGGGCCTGGCCGACGCCCCACCGGGAATGGGCTGCATCATGGGCGTCTCGACCTCGAGAAAGCCGCGCGCGTCGAGGAAGGCGCGCAGCTCACGGATGAGCCGGCTCTTCACCACGAAGGTCTCGCGCACCTGCGGATTCATCACGAGATCGACATAGCGCCGCCGATAGCGCGTCTCGACGTCCTTGAGCCCGTGCCACTTTTCGGGCAGCGGCCGGAGCGACTTGGCGAGGAACTCGAAGACGCGCACGGCCACCGTCAGCTCCCCCGTCCGCGTCCGGAAGAGATCTCCCGTGACGCCGATGAAGTCGCCCACGTCGAGCTCGGTGAATGCCGCATACCGCTCGCCGAGGGCGTCGGCCCGCGCGTAGAGCTGGATCTGCCCGCTCTGGTCCTGCAGGTGGGCGAAGCAGGTCTTGCCGTGATGCCGCAGGGCGACCACCCGTCCCGCCACGGTGACGGGTCCGGCCGCCTTGAGCGCCTCGTCCGAGGCGTCCGGGTAGCGGCGCGCGAGCTCCCCGCCCCCGTGGGTGACCGGGAAGCGCTGGCCGAACGGATTGACCCCGCTCTCGCGGAGCGCCTCGAGCTTCTCGAGCCGGCGCCGGACGAGCGGATTGGGATCGCCGGGCTGTCCATGCGGCGGCGGCGGCGACGGTGGCGGGGTAGCCGGAGGTGGCGGGGCGCTCATCTCATGCCGATCTCGGCTGCCGAAGGTACGCCTCGATGAAGGGATCTATCCCGCCGTCCATGACCGCCTCGACATTGCCCACCTCGACGCCCGTCCGGTGATCCTTGATGATCTGGTAGGGATGGAACGTGTACGTCCGGATCTGGCTGCCGAAGGCGATCTCCTTCTTCTCTCCGCTCAGCTCCGCCAGCTCCTCGCGCTGCTTCTTCTCGTAAACCTGGTAGAGGCGCGACTTGAGGATGCGCATGGCGGTGTCGCGGTTCCGCAGCTGGGAGCGCTCGTTCTGGCAGGCCACCACGATTCCCGTGGGCAGGTGCGTGATCCGCACCGCCGAGTCCGCCGTGTTGACGCCCTGCCCGCCCGGCCCCGAGGAGCGATACACGTCGACGCGAATCTCCTCGTCCTTGACCACCACCTCCACGTCCTCGACCTCCGGGATCACCGATACCGAGGCGAAGGAGGTGTGGCGACGCTTGGAGGCGTCGAAGGGTGAGATGCGGATCAGCCGGTGCACGCCGATCTCGCTCTTGAGATACCCGTAGGCATATTCGCCCGTGATCTCGATGGTGACAGACTTGATGCCTGCCTCTTCCCCCGGCAGGAGGTCGAGGACCTCGGCCTTGAAGCCGGCCCGCTCCGCCCAGCGCAGGTACATGCGCATGAGGATCTGGGCCCAGTCTTGCGACTCCGTGCCGCCCGCCCCGGGATGTATCGAGAGGATGGCGTTCTTCTTGTCCTGGGGCCCGGAGAGCACGATCTTGAAAGCAAAGGTCTCGAGGTCGCGCGCGAGCGAGGCGAGCCCCTTTTCGATATCCGAAGCCTCGCTCTCATCGCCCGCTTCGGTGGCCATCTCCCAGAGGACACGAAGGTCTTCGGCCTGCTGGGCAAGCTCCCTGAAACGACCGACGGTGCGGGCGAGCTCGGCGCGCTCCTGGACGAGGGCCTGGGCCTTGCGGCTGTCGTCCCAGAAGGCGGGCGCCGACATCTCCTGGTCGATCAGGGCCAGCCGCGCCTCCTTGGCGGGAAGGTCAAAGATGCCCCCGGAGGTCCTGGAGGCGCTTCTCGACGTCGGCCAGATCTCGCTTGAGGTCGCCGAGCATGGCTAGGTTGTCACTCGGAGGGGGGCTTCGCCCCCCTTCCGAAGCCTCCCCCCAACCAGGCTGCGCCGGCGAAGCTGGCGCTCGAAGCGGAGCATTCTTGTCCGCGAGGGCGTGGGAATCACTTGGACCATCTCCTAGGCCGCTCGCCGGCGGAAAGCCGTCCCCGCCGCGATCCCGGAGAGGGCGAGACAGAGGTAGGGCAGCCAGTCGCCCCAGCGCGTGTAGAGCGTGGTCCGGGCGCGCTGGGCCACGCGCGCCGAAAGGTAGCCGCGCTCGAAGAGAGGCATGATCGGCCCCACCATACCCGATGGGCTCACGAATCCCGAGATTCCCGTGTTCGCCGCTCGCGCGATGGCCACGCGATTCTCGACCGCGCGCAGGGGCAGCGTGCCCAGATGTTGCCAGGGCCCGCTCGTGCGCCCGAACCATGCATCGTTGGTGATATTCGCCATGAAGCTCGCACCCCCGACCACGAAGTCCCTGAACAGCTCGGGGAAGATGACCTCGTAACAGATCACGGTGCCGAATGGGGCCCCGGGCAGCTCGAATACGGTCTGGCTGTTCCCGGCCGCGAAGTCCGAGATGAACTCGGCCCAGCTCCTGACGAAGCCGATCAGACCGGCGAGGGGAACGTACTCGCCGAATGGCACGAGGTGAATCTTATCATACTTGGCCCTAATCCCCTGTTCTCCCAGCAGAAAAGCGCTGTTCAGGAATTGAGCGCGAGGCCCCGGCAGCCTGTCGATGGAGCCGACCAGGATGGGCGCTCCAAGCTCCGCTGACAGCGCGGTGAGCCGCAAGAGGAGGACGGGATCGCCGCGCAGGAAGATGGGCGCTGCCGTCTCAGGCCAGAGGATGACGGCGGGCTTGGAGCGCGCCGCCTCCCGGGTGAGCCGCTCGTAGCGGTCGAGAGCCTCGGCCTGATGGGCGGGATCCCACTTGAGGGACTGCGCGATCGCGGGCTGGATCACGGCGACCTCGATGGACTGGACGGGGGGGCGGGCGGCCGGGCCGTATTCGTGAGCAAGAACCCACCAGCCGAACGCGAGCGATCCCGCCGCGAGGACAGCCGCCGTGGTAATGCCGGGCGCGGATCGACGAAAGCCCAGCACGCACCAAGACGCCAGGGCGGCATTGACCGCGACGATCAGCAGGGAGACCGCGTAGACGCCGCCGATCTCGGCGATCTGGATGACGGCGAGCGCCCGGTGCTGAGAGTAGCCGAGCAGTCCCCAGGGGAAGCCGCCCATGAGCCAGCCGCGAATCCACTCGCCGGCCACCCATAGTCCGGGCGCCGCGGCCAGCCCCCAGCCACGACCGAGCCGGCTTCCCAGCCACGACACCACGGCGGCCATCGCCCCGACGTAGAGCCCGCAGTAGGCGGCCAGCGCCGCGATAGGAAGCCAGGTTAGCGGCCAGGGGATGGCGCTATAGCCCTGGAAGGTGTGATCGAGCCAGCGGAGAAGAACGAGGAAGAAGCTCAGTCCCGCCAGCCATCCGTCGCCGAGCGCGCCGCGCGGAGACCGCTCCGATGCCGACACGAGGACGGGCACCAGCCATACCCAGGCAAAGAGCGACCAGTCGCCCGTGGGAAAGGCCAGCGCCCCTGCCGCGCCCGAGACGAGAAGACCGAGCCGCCGGCGAGCATGAGCTCCCGGCCAGCCCGGCCTAAACCCCATTGGCGAGACGATCCGCGAGCACGCGTGGCAGAGAGGCGGCGAGGATCTTGGCGGCGGCCGCGCGATGGTCGTACGCCACCCGCCGGAGCGTCACGCTGCGCGCTTCCTCGTCCCACAGCATGTAGGCGGCCCGCCGATCCCTGTCCCGCGGCTGACCCACGCTCCCCACGTTGACGATGTAGCGCCGTCCGTCGTGGAACCCGATGCTTCGGTCGGCCCCTTCGGGACCACCGAGATCCTGGAAATCGGGGCCGCTCGAACCGAGTGACCAGACCCCCGGCCGGTGCGAGTGACCGACGAAGCAGAGGCGAGTCGAGAAGTCGGGGAACGCGCTCCAGCCATCCTCAGCCGAGATCAGATAGTCCCACTCTTCCGGGCGGCTCGGACTGGCGTGGACGCAGGTCGCTTCTCCGAGCCCGGCGGTGAGCGGGAGGGCGGCCAGATACCCCGAATGATCCGGCCCCAGCTGATCACGGGTCCAGAGCGCCGCGGCCCTGGCCGCGGGATTGAACCAGTCGAGGTCCATCAGGCCCAGGGCGCCGTGCTCGTGATTTCCCGCGACCATCCGCACGGCCCGCTCGCCCAGGAGCTCCACGCACGCGACGGGATCCGCCCCATAGCCCACCGTGTCGCCCAGGCAGAGGAGACCGGTCGCCCCTTCCTGGGCGGCGTCGGCGAGAACGGCGGACAGGGCCTCGAGATTGGCGTGCACGTCCGAGAGCACCGCGTAGCGCACGCAGGCCTCAGTCGGACGGGCGCAGCTCTTTGTGTATGCGGTCCAGGACACCGTTGATGAAGCGGGACGATTCTTGCGTGCTGAACTTCTTCGCGACCTCGAGCGCCTCGTTGATGGCCACCTTGGGCGGCACTTCCTCGGCCCACAAGAGCTCGAAGATGCCCTGGCGGAGGATATTGCGGTCGACCACGGCCATGCGCTCGATCTCCCAGTTCTGGGCGTACTCGGAGATCATCTCGTCGATCTTCGTCTCGTGGAACTTGGTGCCCCGGATCAGGGACTCCGTGAAGTCTCGCACCTCCGCGTCCACCGGATGTCGCATCCAGAACTCGTCGAGGTGAGGCTCGGGCGAGGACTCCCCCTGCAAATCGAGCTGGTACAGGAGCTGGAGCGCGAGCTCGCGTGCTTTCCGGCGCTTGCCCATCAGCGGCGCCCCTCCCGGCGTGGCGACCGTGCCTCCCGCATCCACCCGGCCATCTCGAGGGCGGCCCGCGCCGCCTCTTCCCCGCGGTGGCCGACGCGTCCCCCCGCGCGCTCCCAGGCCTGCTCCTCCGTCAACGAGGTGATGACGCCGAAGGTGACGGGGACGCCGGTTTCGAGAGCCACGCGCGACAGCCCCTGCGCGGCCGCGCCGGCCACGTACTTGAAGTGGGGCGTCTCCCCGCGGATCACCACGCCCACACAGACGATGGCCGCGTAGCGGCGCGTGCGGGCCAGCGTCATGGCGGCGAGGGGCAGCTCGAACGAGCCGGGCACCCAATGGACGTCGACGCGCTCGGGTCTCACGCCCCCCTCGCCGAGGGCAGCCACCGCGCCGTCGGCGAGCTTCTTCGAGAGGGCCTCATTGAAGCGCGCCGCCACCACGGCGAAGCGTCCCGCCGGCGTCGAGCGCGGCCGCGACGCAGTCCTGGGCGCTCGGCCGGCCATGTCAGTCCGGGAACGAGGAGAAGAGATGGCCCATCTTGTCGCGCTTGGTCAGGAGATATCGCCGGTTGCTCTCCGTGGGAGGAATCTCGATAGGCACGCGCTCGACCACCTGGAGGCCATAGCCTTCGATGCCGACGATCTTCTTGGGATTGTTGGTCAGGATCCTCAGGCGCTTCGCTCCGAGATCGACGAGGATCTGCGCGCCGATCCCGTAGTGCCGCAAATCCGCCTGGAAGCCCAGGACGGTGTTCGCCTCCACCGTGTCCTTGCCCTGGTCCTGGAGCTCATAGGCGCGAAGCTTGTTCAAGAGTCCGATCCCGCGCCCTTCCTGGCGCATGTAGAGGAGGATGCCGCGGCCCTCGCGCTCGATGATGGCCAGCGCCTTGTGGAGCTGAGAGCCGCAATCGCAGCGCCGGCAGCCGAAGACGTCGCCGGGCAGGCACTCGGAGTGGACGCGGACGAGGACGGGCTCCTCACCCCGCACATCGCCCATGACGAGGGCGAGGGGCAGCCGGTCGTCCACCGTGGTCTCGTAGGCGATGCAGGTGAACTCGCCGTACTCCGTGGGCAGCTGCGTGGTGGCGGCACGCCGGACCAGCTTCTCCTGATGGATCCGGTATTCGATGAGGTCCTTGATGGTGATGCATTTGAGGCCGTGCCGTCGCCCCAGGGCGAGGAGGTCCGGCACTCGCGCCATGCCTCCCTCGTCGTTGAGGATCTCGCAGATGACGCCGGCCGGATAACAGCCGGCGAGTCTGGCCAGATCTATGGCGGCTTCCGTGTGGCCGGCCCTCCTCAGGACGCCCCCCGGCATCGCGCGCAGGGGAAAGATGTGCCCCGGCCGAGCCAGGTCATCGGGCCGCGCGGTCGGGCTCACCAGGGTGCGGATGGTCACCGCCCGGTCATAGGCGGAGATGCCGGTGGTGACCCCCCGCCGGGCGTCCACGCTGACCGTGAAGGCCGTGCCGAGGGGCGCCGTGTTCTCGCTCACCATCATGGGGATCTGCAGCTCTTCGAGCCGCTCGGCCAGCATGGGCATGCACATGAGCCCGCGGCCGTGCATGATCATGAAGTTGACGGCCTCGGGCGTGGCCCGGTCGGCGGCCATGAGGAAGTCGCCCTCGTTCTCGCGATCCTCATCGTCCACGACCATGATGATCTGCCCCGCGCGGATGTCCTCCACCGCGGCCTCGATGCTCGCGAACTCTCGTCGGCTCTCCGTGGTCACCGTGGCTCCCCTCTCAAGCTCAGTATCCGTAGCACGTATTTCCCGATCACGTCCATCTCGAGGTTGACCCTCCGTCCCGGCTTGAGGGCTCCCAGAGTCGTGCGCTCCAGTGTATGCGGGATGAGCATGGTCGCGAAAGCCCTGGCCTCAAGTCCCGCCACGGTCAGGCTGACCCCGTCCACGGCCACCGAGCCCTGCGGAATGAGCAGAGGTGCCAAGTCCTGACCTGGCCATTCGATCTTGAGTCGCGCCGTCTCCCCCGCCCGATCGAGCGCGATCACCGAGCCGACCCCGTCAACATGACCGAGCACGAAGTGTCCACCCAGGAAGCCGTCGAGCCGCATCGGCCGCTCGAGATTGACGGAGTCGCCCGGGCCGAGATCGGCGAGGGCGGTCCGCGCCAGGGTCTCGGGACCCAGATCGAAGGCGAGGTGTCCGGAGGCGATCTCGACCGCGGTCAGGCACACACCATTGACGGCCACGCTCGAGCCGACCTCCGTGCCGCCGAGCGTGGCTTTGGCCTCGACCATGAGCCGCGAGCCGTCGCGCTCGAGGACGCGTCCGCACTCCTCGACGATGCCGGTGAACATCTACGCCTCCCGCGCCACGGCCACGTCGCCTTCGAGCATCCAGTCGTCGCCGACCGAGCGCGCCTCGAGGCGAACCATCCCAAGCGCCTCCGGCAGCCGAAGCCCGCTGCCGGCAAGGGGTCCTGGCGCATCGCGTCCGCCCAGGAGCATGGGAGCGACGAATGCGACGACGCGGTCGACCAGTCCCGCCCGGAAGAACGAGGCGGCCAGCTCTCCACCGCCTTCGAGCAGGAGGCCCGTCACGTCGAGGGCGCCGAGGCGGGCGAGCAGATCGGCGGGCTCCACGCGGCCGTCCCCTTCTTTGCACCGGAGCACGGTGACCCCCCGAGCCTCGAGCGCCGCCACGCGCTCGGGGTCGGCGAGATCGGTCACGGCGACGACGGCGCGGGAGGGGCTGCCCGCGGTGAGAACTCTCGCGTGAAGGGGCAGCCGGGCCCGGCTGTCCACCACCACCCGGAGCGGCTCGCGGGGCCACGGCGTGGCCAGGCGCACGTCCAGGGCCGGATCATCGGCGAGGGCCGTGCCGACCCCGACCACGACGGCATCGCTCCAGCTTCTCAGCCGGTGCCCTTCGGTTCGCGCCCGCTCGCCCGAGATCCAGCGCGAGCGGCGCTCGTGGTCGGCGGTCTTGCCATCGAGAGTGGCCGCCCACTTGAGCGTCACGTGCGGCCTCCCGAGGCGGGCCACGGTGAAGAAAGCTCGGTTCAGGGCGATCGCCTCCCGCTCGCGACAGCCCAGGGTGACGTCAACTCCCGCCGCGGCCAGGGCACGGGCCCCGCCCCCCGCAACCTTCGGGTTGCCGTCTCCCACGGCCGCCACGACGCGACGCACCCCTGCCCGCGCGATGGCCTCCACACAGGGCGCCGTCCGGCCGGCATGATTGCACGGCTCGAGCGTGACATAGAGATCCGAGCCACGGGCGAGGGCTCCCGCCGCGGCGAGGGCCTCGACCTCGGCGTGAGGCGCACCCGCGCGCGCGTGGAAGCCCTCGCCGAGCGCCCGCCCGTTGCCCACGATGACGGCGCCCACGGCGGGATTCGGCGAGGTCATGCCCCGGCCCCGCTCCGCCAGCTCGAGGGCGCGCCCCATCCACCGGACGTCATGGGGACGAATGTCGGTGGAACGAAGGTCCGTCATGCTCGAGCTCACGGCGCCCATCATTCGCCGGCGAGGCCCGCCGCGAAGCTCTTCGGGTCGAAGGGCTGGAGATCCTCGATGCGCTCGCCCACCCCGATCAGCTTGATGGGGACGCCCAGTTCTTTCCAGATCCGCACGACGATGCCGCCCTTGGCCGTCCCGTCGAGCTTGGTGAGCACGAGTCCCGTGAGCCCTATCGCTTCGTGAAAGAGCCGGGCCTGCTGGAGTCCGTTCTGGCCGGTGGGCGCCTCGATGACCATGAGGGATTCGTGGGGCGCGCCCGGGAGCTGCCGCGCGATCACACGCTTGAGCTTGGCGAGCTCGTCCATGAGATTGCTCTTGGTGTGGAGGCGCCCCGCCGTGTCGACGAGGAGAACGTCCATCCGGCGCGCCATGGCCGCCTTCACGGCGTCGAAGACCACCGCGGCGGGATCCGCGCCGGTGGCCTGGCGGATGACCTCGGCGCCCGAACGTCGTCCCCACTCCTCGAGCTGCTCGACGGCTGCGGCCCGGAAAGTGTCGGCCGCGGCCAGCAGCACGCCCTTCCCTGATTCCGTGAGGGCGGCGGCGAGCTTGCCCGTGCTCGTGGTCTTGCCGGAGCCGTTGACTCCCAGCATGAGCACCACGCTCGGCTTGGCGTCGAGCTCGAGCGGGGCCGCCGCCCCCGCGAGCGTCTCCTCGAGGAACTGGCTCAAGAGGGTCCGAAGATCGGATGCGGAGAGCGAGCCCGTCCGCTTGGCCGAGGATCGCACCAGGGAGACGAACTCCTGACTCGTCTCGGCTCCGAGGTCCGCGGCGAGCAGAAGCTCCTCTAGCTCGTCGAGCATGGACTCGTCGACCTGACGGCCCAGGGCGAGCAGGCTGTCAAGCCCCTGACTCATGGCCTGGCGGGAACGCTCCAGCCCCTGGCGGAAGCGATCGGCAAACCCGCTCAGGAAGGCCATCACGAAGCCTCGGGGCTATCCGGGGGAAGCACGAGCCGTTGGATCACGGCGCCGCGCGCGCCGAGCGGCGGAATGCGGCGGCCGTTGAAATCGACCTCGATCCCTCCCGCATTGCCCACGGTGAGCACGAATCGGCGGGCGGCCGTCCACTCGCGTACGGCTCCCGTCGGCAAGAGCTCCTCGGCGACCTGGCCATCGTCGATCTGGACGCGGACCCAGGTCGGCTCGATGGCGCGCATCACGAGCCGCTGGGATGCCACGGGCTTGGCCACCGGGGTTGTAGGGGTCGCAGGGGTCAGAGCGGCTGGCTCGGGCGTCGCAGGTGCCGCCGCGGCAGGCTCAGGGGGCCGAGGGGTGACGCTCGAAGCCTGAACCTTCTCGCGGGCGGGGCCCTTGAGTCCGAGGTGCAGGGCGAAGAGGCTGCCGCCCAGCGCCAGGACGAGGATGGCGCTCACGAGCAGCGGTCCACCCCGACGCGGCCGCGAACCGAAAGACGGCCGCGCCGCGGGGCGCTCGGGCCGAGTCGGCTCCCCGGCCGTCTGGCGAAAAAGATCGTACGCGTGGTCGGGTGGCGCCTCGAGGGTTTCGCAGTACGCGCGGATGAACCCCTTGACGAAGACCCGGGCGGGCAGATCCTCCAGCTGGTCGCTCTCCAGCGCTTCCAGGTGGCGTCGTCCCACGCGCGTGGAGCGCGAGATGTCGTCCAGCGACACCCCTTTGGCCTCGCGCAGCCCGCGCAGATACACCCCTAGAGAGCTCATGGTTTCTCACGCGGAGTCTACGCCCCCCCGTGGCGAACAGTCAATTCGGAGAGATAGTTACGCTTCGGTCAGCTTGACGGAAACGAGTCGGGACAGACCCGGCTCCTGCATGGTGACGCCGTAGAGAACGTCGGCCGCCTCCATGGTCTTGCGATTGTGGGTGATGACGATGAACTGGGTCTGGGTGCAGAGCTCCCGCAGCACCCGGATGAAGCGATGGATATTCGCGTCGTCGAGCGGCGCGTCAACCTCGTCGAGCACGCAGAAAGGACTGGGCCGGTAGTAGAAGATCGCGAAGAGCAGGGCCAGGCCCGTCAGCGCGCGCTCTCCCCCTGACATGAGGGTGACCGCCTGCAGGCGCTTGCCGCGCGGCTGCGCCATGAGTTCCACGCCCAGCTCGAGCGGGTCCTCCTCCCCGTCCTCCGGCGGTACCATGCGGAGTTCGGCCCGGCCGCCTTCGAAGAGCCGAGAGAAGATCTCCCCGAAGTGTCGGTTGACCTGCTCGAAGGCCTCCTGGAAGCGCTCCTGGGCCGTGCGGGTCATGCCGCGGAGAGCCTTTTCGAGATCTTTCATGGACTGCACGAGGTCGTCGTGCTGGCTCCGCAGAAACTCGAGCCGCTCGGTCAGCTCCCGGTATTCGTCGTCGGCGACCAGGTTGACGGGGCCCATGCCCTCCAGCTTGTCGCCGAGCTCCAGATGCCGGGTCCGCGCGGCCTCCAGATCCCGAGTCGCATCGTGGGCGGCCAGAAGCCCTGTGGCCCCGGACACGGCATGCCGCCGGCCCGCTTCCTGAAGAAGCTCCTCGCGGCGCACCCGCCCCTCCGTCTCCCGGATGTCGATCTCGTGGATTCGCCCGACGAGGGCGTCGAGCTGGCGCTGAGCTTCGCGGAGCTCGGTCTCCGTCGTTTGCCGCTCCTCGAGCCGGCGGTTGTGCTCCTCGGCGCGGAGGGCGACGTCACGTTCCATCTTGTCGCGCTCGGCCCCGACCTCCCGCGCCCTCTCGTCCGTGCGGCCCTGCTCCCGTCTGAGCTCCTGGCCACGCTCGATGGTCTGCCCCCGGCGAGCTCCGGATTCCTCGATCCGCGTGTCGAACTCCCTTTCGAGGGTGCCCAGCCGATCGATATCACGTCCCAGAGACTCCACCCGCTCGAGCACTGTCGCGAGCTCGACCCGGCCCGCCGAGGCCTGGGCGAGGAGCGCGCCCTCCGCCGCTTGGTCCTCCCGGAGGCGCTCACGGAGCGTGGCCATCTCCCGCTCGAGCGAGCTTTCGCGGGCGCCGATATCGGCGAGTCTGCCCTCGAGGCTGGTGAGCTCGCTCACCGTCTCGGCACTCTCGGCGCTGACCTGCCGTCCTTCCGCCTCGAGCGTTTCGAGATGGCGGAGCACTCGCTCGGACTCCCGCCGCGTCGCCTCGAGGTCCTTGCCGCCGCTCAGGCGGGCCGCCTCTTGAGCGTGCACCGATACCTGCAGCATGCCCTGTCGCGCCCGCAGGGAGTCCACGGCGACCTCCAGTGCCTGCAGTCGATGCTGGCCCGCCTCGACGTCGCGACCGAGGGTGCCTACCTCGTCCGCGAGTTGCCGGATGGCGCGCTTTCGCCCGAGAAGAGATTGCTCGTTGACGTGCCGCTCGCCGTCGCGTCGACCGCCCGTCAGCGCCCCCGCCGGCGACAGCACCTCTCCCGCGCGCGTCACGTAGGTCGCCATCACCCCATTGCGTCGCCAGAGCGCTTCGGCGGCGTCGAGATGCCTGACCACGCCGACGCGTCCGAGGAGATGTCGCACGAGCTCGGGACGCGGGCCCCCGATCAACCGGTCCGCCCACGTGATCTCCGGATCGTCGAGCGGGGGCGTCCCGGCGCCGCTGGTCAGCGTGTCCAGGGCGAGGAGCGTGGCCGCCCCCGCGCCCTCGCGCTCGAGGTAGGACAGGGCGGCGCGGCCCTGCTCGAAGCGCTCTACGATCACCCACTGGAGACGATCTCCCAGCACGGCTTCCACCGCCGCCTCGAGACCCGGCGGCACGTCCAGGAGATCGGCCACCGTGCCGACCACGCCGGCCACGGCAGGCCCTCCATGTCCCGCGAAGAGAGAGCGGACCCCCGATCCGTAGCCCTCGCGCTCACGCTCGAGGCGAAGGAGCGCCTCGAGGGCGGATTCCTTTGCCGCGAGGCTCACGCGCAGGAGGGCCAGGGCCTCCTGCGCCTGCGCCCTGAGGCTCTCCTGTCCCTGAAGCTCGTGGTCCACCTGCTCCCGCTCTCCCGTGAGGAGCGAGAGCTGGGCCCCCGCCTGCTCGAAGGTCGACTCGAGCCGGCGGCGTGCCGCGGCCAGGCTCTCGGCCTCGGCCCGCGCCGCCGTCGTCTCGACGTGGAGCCTTTCCCGCCGCCGCTCGACCTGGGCCAGGCGCTCGCGGAACTCGCCGGCCGAGCGGGTCAGCTCGGCCCGCTCCCCCGCCGTTCGGATCTGCTCGAGCCGCAGCCCTTCCAGGGCCTCGCGGCGGCGGCCCAGCTCGGCCCGGCACGCGACGAGATCCGTCTCGAGCGCTCGCACCTGCTGCTCTCGCTCGCCGAAGCGCTCTCGCGACTCCGCGAGCCCCCGAATGGTCTCCTCCCGCTCCATTCCGACGGCCGCCCGCCGCTCGCCGAGCGACCGCGCCTCCTCGGCAAGACGCGTCTCCTCCTCGCCGAGCTCGCGGATCTGCGCGCCCATCTGCTCGCGACGCTCGAGGAGGCGCTCGAGCTCACCCTGGAACTTCTGCGCGGACTGGCGTAGATCCGCCAGCCGGTAGTCGCTCTCCTGGATGGTCGCGCGCAGGGTCGCCTCGCGCGCCTCGATCTGCGCGATGGCCACGCGCTGGGCTTCCTCCTCCCGGCGCAGCCGCCCCATTTCCTGCTCGAGGGCCTCGTGGCCCGCCGTCAGCCCCGCGTAGTCGGCCGCCATCATGGCCAGATCGAGGGCCTGCCGCTCCTGGTGGAGGGCCTTGTACTGCTGAGCCTTCTTGGCCTGGCGCTCGAGGGAGCCGACCTGCCGCTTCACCTCGTCCATCACGTCGCGCACGCGAAGGAGGTTCTGCCGGGTCGCGTCGAGCTTGCCTTGCGTCTCCGAGCGCTGCTGCTTGTAGCGGGCCACTCCGGCCGCTTCCTCGATGAAGATGCGGCGCTCCCACGGCTTGGCCGTGAGCACGTGGTTCAGCCGATCCTGATCCATGAGGGCGTAGGCCTTGGGATTGACTCCCGTCCCCGCGAAGAGATCCTGCACGTCGCGGAGGCGGCACACGCTCTTGTTGAGCAGGTACTCGCTCTCGCCCGTGCGGTAGAGGCGGCGCGCCACGCCGATCTCGCTCCAGGGGACATTGAGGTCTCCGGCGAGGCTGCCGTCATTGTCGAAGACGAGGCTGACCTCGGCCAGTCCCACGGCCTTCCTCGAGGCCGAGCCATGGAAGATGACATCTTCCATCTTGTGCCCGCGGAGGGTCTTGGGGCTCTGCTCCCCCAGGGCCCAGCGAATGGCGTCGGCGACATTCGACTTGCCGCATCCATTCGGTCCCACGATGCACGTCACTCCCGGAAAGACCTCGACGTCGGTTTTCTCAGCGAAGGACTTGAAGCCCTGGATGAGGATGTGCTGGAGTCGCATGGTTTGCGCCGCCGAGGCGCACTTACTGATACCACGGGGTGCCGGGGACCGCCAAAGAAAAAACCCTACACGTGGGGGCCCGGGCGGCCACCGGACACCAAATGCTGGGCTGGACGCTAGCTCAGGCGCCCTTCAGAAGACAGCATTTCTTGTACTTTTTTCCTGAGCCGCACGGACACGGGTCATTTCGTCCGACCTTGGATGAGGCCATGACCTTGGGGGATGAGTTGCCTGCGCCAGCATCGCCGTGAATCTCGCGCCACCGCGGCTCGGGGGCGACGGTCTCCGTGCGGTCGGGCGCCCCTAGCTCCGCGGGGCCGATGCGCACCTTGAAGAGCTGCTCCAGGACGATCTCCTTGAGACGCTCCATCATCTCCTGGAACATGTCGAAGGCTTCCTTCTTGTACTCGGTCAGCGGGTCGCGTTGCCCGTACCCGCGGAGACCGATGCCTTCCTTCAGGTGATCCATGTTCAGAAGGTGGTCCTTCCAGAGTTGATCGATGCCGCGGAACTCCCCGTCCTCCCAGCGCAGCCCGAGCATGATCCAGCGCTCGAGGCGGTGGAAGAGCTCGGGGCCGACCTGCCGTTCCCGCTCCCGGTACACGCCTTCCACGGCCTCCTGCACCTTGGCCTCGAGGGCCTCCGCCGAACCGACCTCGACGGCGGCGTCGGTCTCCTCGGCGGGGAGCCGCAGGTCGAACTGGCGGTAGAGGGCCTCGTTGAGTCCGGCCAGGTCCCAGTCCTCGACGTGTGCCTCCCGCGGAGCAAAGCGTCCCACTATGGCGCCCGTGATTTCGCTCGCCCACTCGAGGATCTGCTCCTCCTGGCTCTCGCCCTCGAGCGTCTCCCGGCGGAGCCCGTACACGATCTCCCGCTGCTTGTTCATGACGTCGTCGTATTCGAGCAGGTGCTTGCGTATCTCGAAGTTGCGCGTCTCCACGCGCTTCTGAGCCGTGGTGATGGCGCGCGTGACGAGCTTGTGCTCGATGGGCTCGCCCTCCTCCATGCCCAGACGCTCCATGATTCGCTGGATGCGCTCGGAGCCGAAGATGCGGAGGAGGTCGTCCTCGAGGGACAGGTAGAAGCGCGAGGAGCCGGGATCGCCCTGGCGTCCCGACCGCCCGCGGAGCTGGTTGTCGATGCGCCGCGACTCGTGGCGCTCCGTCCCGATGATGTGGAGGCCGCCCAGCGCCACCACGCGCTCGTGCTCGGGGTCGGTAAGCCTCCGCGCCTCCTCCCAGGCCGTCTGGCGCGCCTCGGCGGGGGCGAGGGCGGGATCGAGCCCTTTCTTCCTCAAGAGCTCTTTCGAGAGGAAGTCCGGATTGCCCCCGAGCAGGATGTCGGTGCCTCGCCCCGCCATATTGGTC
Organism: Candidatus Methylomirabilota bacterium; assembly: GCA_036002485.1. Classification (NCBI taxonomy): domain Bacteria; phylum Methylomirabilota (SeqCode); species Candidatus Methylomirabilota bacterium. The sequence goes on from DASYTI010000122.1 coordinate 21,880, forward strand.
GCGATGGTCACGGTCTTCTCGCGCCCGGCCTGGGCCACGATCTCCGCCTCGCGCTCGTGGTACTTGGCGTTCAGGACCTGGTGGGGGATGCCCCGTTTCTTGAGGAGCCGGGACAGATGCTCCGACTTCTCGATGGACACCGTCCCCACGAGGACCGGCTGACCCTTTTCGTGGGCGGCGACGATCTCCGCGCTCACCGCCTCGAACTTTTCCCGCTCGCTCTTGTAGACGACGTCCGGGTAGTTGACCCGGGACAAGGGCTGGTTCGTGGGGATGACGGTGACGTCGAGCTTGTAGATCTTCGCGAACTCTTCGGCCTCGGTGGCGGCCGTGCCCGTCATGCCGGCGAGCTTGTCGTACATTCTGAAGTAGTTCTGGAGCGTGATGGTGGCAAGCGTCTGATTTTCCGATTCGATCCGGACGCCTTCTTTTGCCTCCACGGCCTGGTGGAGGCCATCGGACCAGCGCCGCCCGGGCATGAGCCGGCCCGTGAACTCGTCCACGATGATGACCTGCCCGTCCTTGACCACGTAGTCCACGTCCTTCTTGAAGAGCGCGTGAGCCTTGAGGCCCTGACTGATGTGGTGGAGCTGGTCCATCTGGGACGGGTCGTACAGGTTGTCGATGTTGAGGAGGCGCTCGCAATGCGAGATGCCCTGCTCGGTCAGCGATACCGCCCGGGACTTCTCGTCCACGATGTAGTCCCCGGGGGCCTGGGCTTCGATCTCCGACAGCTTGCCCTCGACGATGGTGGCGGCCCGGGTGAGCTTGGGGATGATGCGGTCGATCTTGTAGTACCGGTCCGTCGAGCCCTCGGCGGGGCCCGAGATGATGAGCGGGGTGCGCGCCTCGTCGATCAGGATCGAGTCGACCTCGTCCACGATCGCGTAGAAGTGCTCGCGCTGCACCATGTCCTCCAGGCTGAAGCGCATGTTGTCCCGGAGATAGTCGAACCCGAACTCGTTGTTGGTGCCGTAGGTGATGTCGGACTGATAGGCTTCGCGGCGGGTGCACGGCCGGAGCGCCTGCAGGCGGATGTCCGGCGAGGCGTGCGAGGGGTCGTAGAGATACGACATCTCGTGCTGGATGACGCCCACGGAAAGCCCGAGGGCGTGATAGATCGGGCCCATCCACTGCGCGTCGCGCCGGGCCAGGTAGTCGTTGACGGTGACGATGTGGGTGCCGAGGCCGGGCAGGGCGTTGAGGTAGGCAGGCAGGGTCGCCACCAACGTCTTGCCCTCGCCCGTGGCCATCTCGGCGATGGTGCCGCGATGCAGGATCATCCCCCCCATGAGCTGCACGTCGAAGTGGCGCATGCGCACCGTGCGCCGGGCGGCCTCGCGGCACACCGCGAAGGCCTCGACGAGCAGATCGTCCAGCTCCTCGCCGTCGGCCAGGCGCTTGCGGAACTCTTCCGTCTTCGCGAGGAGCACGGCGTCGGGCACGCCCTCGAGCTCGGGGCCGAGGGCATTGATGGCTTCCACGGCCGGCCGCATGCGCTTGACGTCGCGCTGGTGCTTGGTCCCGAAGATCGCGCGGAAGAGAACGGAAAGCATGCGTTGTATCTTACACTACTCGCCCGAGCGCGCGGCTTTGAGCAGCTCCCGCGCGTGACGCCGCGAGGCGTCCGTGATGTGCTCACCGCCCAGCATGCGGGCGATTTCCTCGACCTGGCCGGCGGCGTCGAGGGCCGTCACCGTGGTTTTGGTGGCACCCTTCACCACGCGCTTGTCCACGAGCAAGTGGTGTTCCGCATACGCGGCGATGGGGGCCAGGTGCGTGACGCAGAGGACCTGCCGGCCGGCCGCCGTCTGCCGGAGCTTGTGGCCGACGGCGTCCGCCACGCGGCCGCCGATGCCTGCATCCACCTCGTCGAACACCATGCTCGGCACCTCCTCGGTCGCGGCCAGGATGGTCTTGATGGCGAGCATGGTGCGCGAGAGCTCGCCTCCCGACACGACCTTGGCCAGAGGCTTGAGCGCTTCCCCCGGATTGGCGGAGAGGAGGAACTCGGCGCTCTCCGCCCCCCGCCCCCCGAGCCGCCATCCCTCGGGGCCGCTGGCGAGATCTTCGGCGCCCGCCACCTCGCAGCGAAGGGCCACGCGAAATCGGGCGTGGTCCATGCCGAGCGTCCGCAGCTCACGCTGGATCATCCGCTCGAGCCGCGGGGCCGCCTCCGCCCTCGCCTCCGAGAGCTCGCGCCCCTCACGCTCCGCCGCCTCCCTTGCCCGCTCGACCTCGCCCTGCATCTCCTCGACGATGGCGTCGTGCCGCTCGATTCGATCGAGGGCGCGCGCGATCTCGTCGCGGTACGCGCTGACGGCGGCGGCGGTCTCGCCGTACTTCCGCTTGATGGCGCCGACGGCGTCCAGGCGCTCGTCGATCAGGCGGAGGCGGTCCGGATCCATGACCGCGCGGTCGCGGAGGGCGCGGGCCCGGGCCACGGCGTCCTCGACATAGGCCTGGGCGCCTTCCAGAGCCTCGATGGGCGCGGCCACATCGGGATCGAAGCGCGAGAGCTCGCGCAGCAGAGAGGCGGCGCGCCCGAGACGGGTCCCGGCGGCCTGGGCGTCCTCTTGCAGGAGACCCATGACTTCCTGCAGGCCGCCATAGATCCGCTCGGCGTTCTGCAGTCGCCGGCGCTCGCCGCGCAGCTCGTCCTCTTCCCCGTCCCGGAGCTGGACGGCGTCGATCTCCGACAGTTCCCAGCGGTAGAGCTCCTCCTTCCGGACGCCTTCGCGCGCTTCGTCCCGGATGCGGGCGAGCTCGGATCGCGCGGTGTCCCAGCGCCGCCAGAGCGCGCCCAGCCGGAGCCTTGCCTCCTCGCAGCTGGCGAAGCGGTCGAGCAGGTCGAGCTGGCGGGCGGGCTCCATCAGCCGCTGATGCTCGTGCTGCCCGTGGATCTCGACCAGGAGATCGCCCAGCCGCTCGAGCAGTCCGGCGGTGGCCGCCGAGTCGTTCACGAAGACCCGATGCCGTCCCGATGGTGAAAGCTCCCGCTTGATGACGAGCTGCCCATCCGTGGCCCCGTGCCCGGCCTCGTCGAGAATGGCGGCCACCGGTCCGGAGGGGGGCACCTCGAAGACCGCTTCCACGGAGGCCGTCTCGGCGCCGGTGCGGATGAGGTCGGCCTGGACGCGGGCGCCGCGGACGAGGAGGAGTGCGTCGATGACGATGGACTTGCCGGCTCCCGTCTCCCCGGTGAGCACGTTCAGCCCGGCGGCGAAGGAGACCCTCGCCTCCTCGAGGACGGCGAGGTTGCGGATGGTGAGCTCGCGCAGCATGCCGGCCGCTATGCTACGCCGCGAGGACAGCCGGACTCAAACTGTATCCCACCGGACACGCCAGATGGTTCCGACGCTACGTTCAGCGCTCTCCCCATTTGAGCTTGGTACGGAGCACCGAGAAGAAATGCTTCTGGGGGAAGCGAAGGAGACGGATGCGCGCGGTGGCCTGGCTGATGGCCACCACGTCGGCCTCCTTGAGGGCGAAGCCGACCTGGCCGTCCAGTGTCAACATCACGTCCTGGTCCGACTGGAGGGTGACCTCGATCCGCTGATCCGCGGGCAGCACGATGGGGCGATTGGTCAGGGTGTGAGAGCAGATCGGCGTCAGCACCACGGCGGGCATGGTCGGAAACACGATGGGCCCGCCGGCCGAGAGGCAGTAGGCCGTGGAGCCGGTGGGCGTGGAGATGATGAGCCCGTCGGCGCGATAGGCCGTGGCGAACTGGCCATCTACCGACACGGCGAGGTTGATGATCCGGCTCATGGCCGACTTGGTGATGACGACGTCGTTGAGGGCCGCGTATTCCGAGAGGCGCTCGCCCTGGCGCCACACCTGCGCGGCGAGCATGACGCGCTCCTCGATCACGAGGTCGCCGGCCAGGAAGGCCTCGAGGGCCGGGAAAAGCTCGTCCTTGGTCAGGGCGGTCAGGAAGCCCAGGCCGCCGAGGTTCACGCCCAAGATGGGCACGCCCAGGTCCCCCACGAGGCGGGCCATGGACAGGAGCGTGCCGTCGCCGCCCAGCACGAGAAGGAGATCGACCTGTCCCGGCAGATCGGGCTTGCGCGCCGTGGCCGCCTGCGCGTCCGGACAGAGCCCGGCTGTCTCCTTCTCGAGGACGGGCTGCAGGCCCCGCTCGGCACACCAGGCGAGGAGGCGGGCGACCACCGCGGCTGCATCTGGCCGATCGGGCTTGGCGACGATGCCGATGCGCTTCATTCCGGCTCGGGAGTCTCCACGGCACGAGTGATGAGCTCATCGAGATCGGCGGCGGTGCGCCCCGTGCGCGTCAGGTGGAGAAAGAACTCGCGATTGCCCTTTGGCCCTTTGAGGGGCGAGACCGCGACACCCCGCGCGTGCCATCCGTGGAGCACACAGTAACGCGCCACCCGCGAGACCACCGTCTTGTGATGGGCGGCATCCCGCACCACGCCGCCCTTACCCACGAGCCCCTTGCCGATCTCGAACTGCGGCTTCACCAGGGCGATGGCCTCGCCGTCGGGGGTGAGCACGGTAAACACGGGCGAGAGCACCTTCTCAAGCGAGATGAACGAGATGTCGATGGTGGCCAGACTCGGAGGGTCCGGGAAAGCCTCGGGGGTCAGCTGGCGCGCATTGGTCTTCTCCATGACCACGACCCGCCCGTCGGCCCGGAGGGAAGCGTCCAGCTGACCCTGCCCCACGTCCACGGCGTAGACGCGCGCGGCGCCATTTTCCAGGAGGCAGTGCGTGAACCCGCCCGTGGAGGCCCCGACGTCCACGCAGACCCGGCCCTTGGGCTCGACCCTGAAAGCGGCCAGGGCATGGGCGAGCTTGTCCCCCCCGCGGCTGACGAATTTCTGGCGTGCCGTCACCTTCAGCTCCGCGCCGGGGGCCACGAGGACGCCGGGTTTGTCCACGCGCCGGCCGTCGACGAGCACCGCGCCCGCGAGGAGGAGCCGGGCTGCCTTCTCGCGCGTCGGGGCAAGCCCCCGGCTCACGAGCGCCACGTCGATCCGCTCCTTGACCTTCGCCTGCCCGCCCACGGGCGTGCGGCCCGGGGCGGGGCGCGCGGATCCAGGGTTCGGCTTCTTCGCGAGCGATTTCTTCACGCAGGCTCCTTTCTCCAACCTGTGATGCGTTCGCGATATTCGTCGGCCAGGCGCTGCGCGCGTTCTCGGTCCGAGGCTTCCGCGACGACATGAAAGGTGGCCCGGTCCGCATCGGGGATTGCCGCCACCCAGTCCTCGCCCATCTGCACACGGACGCCTTCGATCAGCTCCACCTTGCCGTGCTTGGTCGCCTCGATGAGCCGGCGCATCACGGCCCCCTTGCGCTCGTCCGGGCACGGAACCTCGATCCGTACCATGTGGCTCTCCGGTACCGCGCGGGTCAGCTGATGGAGGCGCACGTCCAGGCGGGCCATCATTTCGAGGACCCGGACCACCGCGGACATGCCATCGAAGGCGGGGTGGAAGCTGGGAAAGATCAGGCCGCCCATCTCCTCACCCACCAGGGCCACGTCTGGAGCGAGGGCGGCTTCGGTGAGGGCGCGCGAGGTCCCGCGCGAGCGCGTGACCACGAAGCCGTGCTCCTCGGCCATCCGTTCCACGGCCCGCGAGGCGGTGATGGGGACGACGATCCGACCGGGAGGACGCGTGCGCATGACGAGGAGGGAGACGAGGGCGAGGGCGAGGTCGCCGGGGAGGATCTCGCCCTTCTCGTCCACGAGGAACACCTTCTCGCCGCCCGTGTCGAGGAGAACGCCCAGGTCTGCCCCCAGCGTCCGGACGATGTTGGAGAGCTGCTGGAGCGACCGCCCAAACTCCTCCGCGGTCTTCGAGATGCGCGTCTCGTCGAGGTAGGCATTGAGGGCGATGACCTCGACGCCGAGGGCACCCAACACGGCGGGGAAGATCGAGGAGGCCGCGCCGAAGGCGTAGTCGAGCACCATCTTGAGCCCCGCCTTGCGCACGACCTCGCGGTCGACGGATTCGAGCAGGCCGTCCCGGTAGCGGTCGGTCCCCGCGTGAGGGAAGGACAGCGTGCCGATCTCGTCCATGGGCGCCCGCTCGAAGTCCTCCATGAAGAAGAGCCGCTCGATGGCTTTCTCTCGATCGGGCGCGATCTCGAGGCCGCGCGCGTCAAAGAACTTCACGTCGGCGAGCTGGGGATCGTACGGGGACTTGCGGACATGGGTGCCGCCCGCCAGCCCCAGCGCCCCCACCTGGTAGCGCACCACGGGGATGGGGGCTACCCCCAGATCCTGGACCTCCACGCCCACCGAGAGGAGACCGGACATGAGCGCGCGGTTGATCATCCGGGAGGCTTTGTGGTGGTCGCGGCTCGTGATCATGACCCGGTGGCGTCCGACCGTCGCTCCGAAGGCGGCTCCGAGCTTGGCCGCGAATTCCGGGGACAGCTCGATGTTCGCCAGGCCCGAGACCCCGTACCGCCCGAAGAGCGACCGGCTCCACCGCTCGCCCCACACCAGGCTCATGGCCAGGGTGGCGCCGTCCTCGACTTCCTTGTAGGGCCAGACCTTGACATTGGCCTTGACCACGCTGCCCTCCCCGATACGGCAGGAGTCCGCGATGACCACACCTTCGGCCAGGAAGGCGTTGGCGCGCACGATCGTCTTGCGCCCGATGACCGCCTCCTTGATCACCGCGCCGGCCCCGATCTCCACTCCGTCCCACAGGACGCTGCCCTGGATGTCCGCCCCGGCATGGACCTGGCAATCCGCGCCGATGACCGAGTTGCCCACCCGCGCGCCAGGGTCGATCTGCGCGCCTCGTCCGACGATGACCGAGCCCGTCAGTCGGGCGGAATAGTCCACGCGCGCCCCCTCGCCGAGCCAGACCGTGTGTCCCGCGCCTTCGTGCCGCTCCCCGGGAATGTCCACCCCGACGGCGCCCTGAAGCAGGTCGATATGCGCGGCCCGGTACTCGGTCAGATCGCCTACGTCGCGCCAGTACCCTCGCGCCACGTGACCCCAGAGAGAGCGGCCGGAAGCGAGGAGAGCCGGGAACAGCTCCTTGCCGAAGTCGTACGGCCGGTTGGGCGGGATGGCTCCGAAGACCGAGGGCTCGAGCAGGTAGATGCCGGTATTGATGGTGTCGCTGAAGACTTCGCCCCAGGCTGGCTTCTCGAGAAACCGCAAGATGCGGCCGTCTTCGTCCGTGATGACGATGCCGTAGGCGAGCGGCATCTCCACCCGCGTCAGCACCATGGTCGCCTCGGCGCCCTTCGCTTTATGGAAGGCGACGGCCGCCTCGAGGTCGAAGTCGGTCAGGACATCGGCTGACATGACCAGGACGGGCTCGCGAGTCCCCTCGGCCGCGAAGCGGACAGCTCCGGCGGTGCCGAGATCGGCGGCGGGCGTGATGTACGTCATGTTCACGCCCCAGCGGCTCCCATCGCCGAAATGAGACGTGATGGTCTCGGGCATGAAATACAGGAGGACAACCAGATCGGAGAATCCGTGGCGTTTGAGCAGGCGGACCGTGTGCTCCATGATGGGCACATTGCCCACGGGCACGAGCGGCTTGGGCACGTGCGCGGTGAGCGGTCGAAGACGGGTGCCAAAGCCCCCCGCCATGATGACGGCCTTCATTCGGTGCTCTCCGCGGGGGTGGGTTGCCCGGGGATAGTCTCCGGGGCGGCCTGGGGCCCTTCAGAAGGATCACCGAGCATACGGAAAGTATAGCGGAAATCCCCGCCGAGACAGAACTTACCAGGATCGACGGGCCCCGCCGCTCGCGGGGCGTCGCGGCTGGAGCGCATAGAGAAGCGCCATGCCCACCACAAAGCCTCCGATATGGGCAAACCACGCCACGCCCGCTGCCTCCCCTGACCTGCTGCTCGCACTCCACGTCACCAGGCCATTCAGGAACTGTACGGCGAACCACAAGCCGAGCACGACGACGGCAGGGATCCGGATGAGGCGAATGAAGAAGCCGAAGACGATGAGGGTCAGGACATTGGCCCGCGGAAAGAGGAGGAGATAGGCGCCCAGCACGCCGGATACTGCCCCGCTGGCCCCGATCATCGGCACGGTCGACTCTGGTCCGACGGCCGTCTGCACGAGCGCAGCGCCTACGCCCGATGCGAGGTAGAAGAGGACGAACCGGGCATGCCCCAGGGTGTCCTCGACATTGTTACCGAAGATCCACAGGTAGAGCATATTGCCGGCGACGTGGAACAGGCCTCCGTGGAGGAACATCGAGGTGAACATGGACACGACCGGCTGAGGAACCCCCGCGGGGGGCAGGCAATGGCCCGTGAGCCGGCAGGGTACCAGCCCGAACTCGAGGACAAAGGCTTGCGCGGCACGTGAGCCCTCCGCGGAGGCCATGCCCTGGAGCGATGCCTGGTAGAGGAAAATGAGCACATTGACGGCGATCAAACCGACGGTAACGAAAGGCGTCGAATTGGTCGGGACATCGTCTTTGAGCGGAAACATCGGCCGGCCGGTCCTTCCGAGCGGCGGGGCGTGGGTCGCGATCAGCGCGGCACAGGCTCGAGCCTCACCACCGTGGGCGATGCCAGGTAGGTCTTGGCCACGCGCAGCACATCATCGGCCGAGACGGCTTCGATCGCGCGAACGTAACGGTCCGCGAAGTCGTGGCCGACTCCGGCCGCTTCATAGAACGCCGCGTACCAGGCGAGGCGGGCATTGGTTCGTCGGTCGAGGGCGAACTGTCCGAGGAGGTAGGCTTTGGCCCGATCCAGCTCACCTTCCGACACCCGCTCGCCGCGGATCCGCTCGACCTGTGCCCGCATGCCGTCCTCGGCCTTTCCCGCGCTGGCCGGCGCGGTGCCGATGAAGGCGAGGAAGAATCCCGGCTCGACGCGGGCTGGATAGAGCGCGCCCGTCGAGTAGGCCAGACCTTGCTTGTCACGGAGCTCGCTGAAGAGGCGACCGGCCATGCCACCGCCGAGCGCCACCTGCAGAACCTTGACCGCGGCGTAGTCGGGGTGGCCGATGGGCGGGGCCAGAAAGCCGAGCATGATCTGCGCCTGGGCGGCTGGCCGATTGATGACCAAGCGGTCGGGGGAGGCCGACGGGGCGCCCAGAGGCGCATCTCCCGTCTCTCGCTCCCGCGGCGCGTTCGCGAAGAGCCGAGCAACCTCATCCACCGCTTGGCGGGCGGGCACCTGCCCGCTGATCGCGACGATGATGCGGCCAGCGCGATAGTAGCGATCGTAGTGCTCCACGAGAGTCTGCCGGTCGAGCCGCTCGACGGCGGCCCCCCGTCCGAGCGACGGGGCGCCATATGGGTGGCTCCGAAAAAGGCGGTCCATCAGCGTGTCGTAGGTGAGGGGAAACGGCTGGTCGAGTCGGTTCTTGATCCCGCTGGCGATGACCCGCCGCTCATTGTCGATCTCCGCCGGGGGCAATGCGGGATGGAGCGCCACGTCCGCCATCAGGGCGAGGAGCGACTTCCAGTGCCGCGCCAACGCCGTTCCCCTGATCTCGGCGTAGTCGGTGTCTCCCGACGCGCTGAGGCTGCCGCCCATGGCTTCGGCGGCCTCCGCGACATCGAACGCCGTCCGGCTGGTGGTGCCCTTGACGAGCACCTGCTGCAGCAGGTTCGTGATGCCAGCATTGTCTTCACGTTCCCAGCGGCTGCCGACCCTGACCAGCACAGAGACGGCCACCGCCGGCGTCGCCGGATTCTCCTGCACGAGGACGACGAGCCCGCTGTCGAGACGCTGGCGAATCCAGGTTGCTTCCGCGGGGGTCGCGACGGAGGAGGCTCCGAGAGCGGCGGCCATGATCGCCGCGAGTGCGGTGCGTGTCACGATCCCGCCCTTTTCGGCACGAGGGCAAGCCGGGCGTAAGAGGGTACGAGGTATCGCCGGGCTGCCTCCTGGATCTGCTTCCGCGTGACTCGATTCAGCCGCTCGACATACCCTCGATCCTCCTCCAGGCTCCACACTGTCTCGGCGCGGCCGTAGGCCAGTGCCAATCCTTCGGCCGTCTCCCGCCCGAACACGCGCTGAGCCTCGGCCGCCGTCACTGCCCGTTCGACCTCGGCCGTCGTCACACCGTCCTCTTGGATCCGGCGGATCTCGGCGAGGATCGCCGCTTCCGCCTTTTCGAGATCCTTCGCCTCCAGCTGAGCGGTGACCGTGACCGCCCCGCCACCCTCTAGTGTCCCGTAGCCCGCGCTGATCGTGGACACCAGCCGCGTGCGTTCGCGCAGCGACTGCGTGAGCCGCGACGTCAGCGACCCGCCCAGTATGTGGGCCAGGAGATCCACGGCGTACATGTCCTGGTCTCTCAGCTTCGGTGCGCGCCACCCCAACCCCAGAGATGCCTGACGCTCGGACCGCTCGAGACTCTGGCGTCTATTCTCACCAAGGGCCGGCTGAGGCGGGAGGGGCACCCGGCGGAACGATCCGCCGGCCGCGTCTCCGAATGCCCGCACGGCAGCGGCCCGAACCGAGGCTGGATCCACCGCGCCCACCACGACCAGCGTCATGTTGGCCGGGACATAGTGGCGCTTGTAGTAGCCACGCAGTGTCTCGCGCGATGCGGCCCGGAGCGCGGCAGGATCGCCGAGAACCGGGAACCCGTAGGGATGCGCCGTGAAAACCAGTTCGTAGAGTCGCCGCACGAGAAATGATCGCGGGTTGTCTTCACCGAGCCGCACCTCTTCAAACACGACTTCGCGCTCTCGAGCGAGCTCCGTCGAATCGAAGGTGGAGTTGAACGCCATATCGGCCATGACCTCGATGGCGCGCTCTGCGCGGCGCGAGGGCAGCAGCATGTAGTAGTACGTATAGTCGAGCGAGGTCGCGGCATTCGTACGCCCTCCCACGCGTTCCACCTCGCTGTCCACGAATCCCGGTCCCAATCTCTCCGTTCCCTTGAAGAGCATATGCTCGGCAAAGTGCGAGAAGCCTCGCTCAGAGGGTGCCTCATCGCGGCCCCCGACGCCCACCCAGAGCTGGACGGACACGACTTCGGCGGTGCGGTGTTCCTGGATGATGAGGCGAAGCCCATTGGGCAGCACTTCCCGTGATGGCGGCGTCAGCGGTGGGCTTGCGGATATGGACGTGCGGGATGTGGTACAGCTGACCAGGAGAACCGCGGCGACTGTCCAGACCGCGAATAACTCCATTGATCGACGCTTCATACAGGCGTGAGCCTAGCAGACCCGGACGGACCGCTCAACTCGGTCACCCGGGGGCCAGGGGGGAGTCCTCAGTGCGTCTTTTGGGGGCACTTTGCCAAGAGCGGAGCGGGGATCTCCTCGGGCAGAACGCCGCCTCCCACCGTGTAAGGGTACCTGCTGTTAGCTATGCAAGTAGGTGATTCATTGGCATTTACCGAGCTGGAGACCATGTGGCACCGCTTCTGCACTCTACCCCCCGCGAATGGCAGAATCGAGTAATAACGACTGGATTCTTAGGGATGCCCCAGGCTCAGTGGGGAGTCGATGGGGCGAGCGGCAGTAGGGCCTACAACCTATATGGAAAGGACGAAGACAATGAAGAAGTTGCTTGCAGCGGTTCTCAGCGTGGCGGTGGCGCTGTCGCTCTCGCCCGCTCTGAGCTCGGCTCAGTCCAGCAGTTGCCCCGCGGAAGTCACGCAGGCGAAGGACATGCTGAGCAAGAAGACGGCGTCGGTCAAGCCCGACGAGATCCAGGCCCCGCGGTCGCTGGCTGGCGCACGGCAGAACGAAGCCCAGCAGGCTCCTCGCGGCAACCAGAACCTCCAGGCTCCGCGTGGTAACCAGGATGTTCAGGCGCCCCGCTCTTTGGCTGGTGCGCGCCAGGACATTGAAGCTCCTCGCGGTAACCAGGACCTCCAGGCTCCTCGTGGCAACCAGAACGTGCAGGCGCCCCGCGGCAACCAGGATCTCCAGGCTCCTCGGACTAGCACTGGCGCCACCGCTACGGCCCAGGCTCCTCGGGCTGACATGACGAAGGCTGCTTCGCTCGTGAAGGAAGCGGAAGCCGCTTGCAAGGTTGGCAACATGACGCTGGCTTCGGACAAGGCCAAGGCGGCGCTGGCGATCCTGAAGTAATAGAAGACTAGACGTCGATCCACCGAGGCCCCGGAGATCCCACCTCCGGGGCCTCTTCTTTTTGGCTCGCGAGGGGCCAGAGCGATCAACCACGACGGCCCGCGGTGAGATGGAAGTGAAGGTGGTGAACAATTTGCCCGCCCTCGGGTCCCGTATTGCACGTGAGGCGGTAACCTCGCTCGCCATATCCCGCTCGCTCGGCCAGGAGCTTGGCGACGTGGACACAGCGACCCATCACCGCCTCGTCGCCGGGCTCGAGCCTCGCGATCGACTCCACGTGTCGTTTCGGGATGATGAGCAGATGCACGGGTGCCTTGGGGTAGAGATCCTTGAAGGCCAGGACAAGATCGTCCTCGTATTCGATGTCCGCCTCGGTCTGGCGGGCAACAATCCGGCAGAAGACGCAGGCCGAGGTTATGGGTCGCCCTTGGTCGTGTATAATCGCGTGGTCGATCGACGGCTATTCAGATCCCTTACCGAAGGAGACCGGGATGGGCTCCTGCCCGAAGTGCAAGCTTAGGATTCGCAAGAACGGCAACCACGTCAAGCTCGGCTCGATCTGGTATCACAAGATGTGTCCGGCGAAGGCAGGTCGGGCCGCCCGCTCCACCGCTCGATGAAAAACGGGGCGCCGGCATCATCCGGCGCCCCGACACGTCCTGATGGTGGAGGGTAAGGGATTCGAACCCTCGACCTCGGCGTTGCGAACGCCGCGCTCTCCCAACTGAGCTAACCCCCCGAAACAGCCTCGTCATTCTACCCGCCGGACCTTCTCGCGACAAGTCTCCTGGGCGTAGCCGCCCTGCCCGCCGTCACGATTTGGGAGCTTGGCTGTCTCCGAAGGCCTTGAGAAGTGGCGCGAAGAGGTCGAGCGGCAAGGGGAAGAACGTCGTCGTATTCCTCTCCGAAGCTACTTCACGCATGGTTTGGAGATAGCGCAGCTGCACGGCGATGGGGAAGCGGGCCAGGACCTCGGCCGCCTCGCTCAGCTTGGCGGCGGCCTGGGCCTCGCCCTCGGCGTTGATGACCTTGGCCCGACGCTCGCGCTCGGCCTCGGCCTGCTTGGACATCGCCCGCTGAAGATCCTGCGGAAGGTCGACGTTCTTGACCTCCACGGAGGTAACCTTGACGCCCCACGGGTTCGTGTGTTGATCGATGATCCGGGTCAGCTGCTCGTTGATCTTCTCTCGCGAGGACAGGAGATCGTCCAGCTCCTGCTGGCCCAGCACGCTCCGCAGCGTCGTCTGCGCCATCTGCGAGGTCGCGTAGAGATAGTCCTCCACGCCGATGACCGCCTTGTTGGCGTCCAGTACGCGGAAGAAGATGACGGCGTTGACCTTGACCGACACGTTGTCCTTGGTGATGACATCCTGCGGGGGCACATCCATGGTGATGGTCCGGAGGCTGACCTTGACCATCTTGTCCACGAGCGGGATGAGGAGGAGCAGCCCGGGACCCGTCCCGTCGCCGCCGGGGTTGACCACGGCGCGAGCCTGCCTGCCGAAGCGAAAAATGACGGCCCGCTCGTACTCGCGCAGGATCCGGACGGCGTTCAGAATGATGAAGAACGCGATGATGGCAACGGGGATGAACCCCAGCGTCCAGTCGAATCCGAGCATGTCGCGCCTCCTGCGTCTAGGAGCGGTTCGCGGCCCGGCTGACCCGGAGCGTCAGCCCGTCTACGCCGGTTACGCGCACCGTCTCGCCGGCCGGGACGGGCGCGTCCTCGGCCACGGCGCGCCAGATCTCGCCATCGAGCTGCACCTGCCCTTCGGGATCAAGCGCGGCTCGTACCACGGCGCGCTGGCCGATCATCCCCGCGGCCCCCGTGGTCGGGGGACGCCGCATCGCGCGCACCCCGGCGGAGACGGCCCAGATCGCGAGCCCCGCGCTCGCCCCCACCGTGGGCAGGATCACCGCCCATGACACGCGGAAGCCCGCCTCGGGCGCTTCGTAGAGCATGAAGGAGCCGAGGACCATGGAGATGACGCCGCCGATGGTCAACACGCCGTGGCTCGCGATCTTGATCTCGGCGATGAGCAGGGCCACCCCAAACAGGATGAGCAGGAGCCCGGCCCAGTTGATGGGCAGGCTCTGGAAGGCGAAGAAGGCCAGGATCAGGGAGATGCCCCCGATCACGCCGGGAAGCACGACGCCCGGGTTCGACAGCTCGAAGAAGATGCCGAGCATGCCGACCATCATGAGGATATAGGCGATGTTCGGATCCGTGATCAGAGCCAGGAAGCGGTCCCGGAACCGGATCTCGATGACTTTCACGGGCGCGTTCTTCGTCTCGAGGGTGACCAATCCCCGCTTCGTCTTGAGGACTCGCCCGTCGATCTTCTCGAGCAGGTCAGGCACGCTGTTGGCGATCAGGTCGATCACCTTCAGCTTGAGCGCCTCGCGCTCCGTGACGGATACGGACGACCGCACGGCTTTCTCCATCCATTCGGCATTTCGCCCGCGCTCCGTGGCGAGCGTCCGCGCGAAGGCCGCCGCGTCGTTCTCGACCTTCTTGAGCATGTCCTTGTCCATTTGCCCGCCCACGGCCACGGGATGCGCCGCGCCCATATTCGTGGCCGGCGCCATGGCCGCCACGTGCGCGGCCATGGTGAGGAAGACTCCGGCCGATGCCGCGCGAGCGCCCGTGGGGGCGACGTACACGATCACGGGAATCTCGGCATTGAGAATGCTCTGGACCATGGACCGCATGGAACGCTCCAGCCCCCCTGGCGTATTGAGCTGGACCACGAGCGCCTGCGAGCCGTCGGCCTGAGCCCGCTCGATGGCCGCGGCGAGCAGGCGGACCGTGATGGGTGTGATGGCGCCGTCGATGTCGATCACCGACACCGGTCTCGCGGCCCAGGCGCACGTGGGGGCCAGGGTGGCGAGCAGGAGCGAGACGAGCATGCACCGCCGTAACCGCCTGTCGGGCCCGGTCATGGAAGCCTCCCGGCGAAGATCAGAGCGCGCCGCGAAGCGACTGGACGGCTTCGCTCAGGCGCTCGATCTCGGCGGCGGTATTGTAGACCGAGAAGCTGGCCCGCAGGGTGCCCACGATGCCGAGCCGCCTCATGAGCGGCTGCGCGCAGTGATGCCCCGCCCGCACGCCGATCCCGCGCTCGTCGAGCAGGGCGGCGCCGTCGTGGGGGTGGAGGCCCTCCACGTTGAAGGCGACCACGGCGCCCCTGAGTTCGGCATTGCGCGGCCCGTAGAGGGTGACGCCGGGGATGCGCTCCAGAGCGTCGATGGCGAGCCGGCAGAGCGCGCGCTCGTGGGCCTCGACCCGGGCCATGCCGAGCTTGTCGAGGTAGTCCACGGCCGCATGGAGACCGACGGCTTCGGCGATGGGCGGCGTGCCGGGCTCGAAGCGCCACGGAAGGTCATTCCACTGCGCGTGGTCGATCCAGACCTCTTTGATCATCTCGCTGCCGCCCAGCCCTGGCTCCAGTCTCTCGAGCACCTCGCGTCGGCCGTAGAGGACGCCGATTCCCGTGGGGCCCAGCATCTTGTGCGCCGAGAAGACGTAGAAGTCGCACCCCGTCCCCACGACATCGAGAGAGAGGTGAGGGGCCGCCTGCGCGCCGTCGAGAAGAACCAGCGCTCCCGCCTCGTGAGCCCACCGGGTCATGTCGGTGACGGGGTTGATGGTGCCGAGCACATTCGAGACGTGAGCGATGGCCACGAGTCGCGTGCGCGGCGACAGCAGGCGCCCGAACGCGTCCAGGTCGAGCACGCCCTCGCCGACCACGGGCACCGCCTTCACGACCGCGCCCCGCTCCCGGCAGATCATCTGCCACGGGATGAGGTTCGAATGGTGCTCCATCTCCGTGACCAGGATCTCGTCTCCGGGCTTGAGGGTGAGGGCCAGCGCGCGCGCCACGACATTGATGCCGTCGGTGGTCCCGCGCGTGAAGATGATCTCCTCTCGGAACCGGGCGGCCACGAATACCCGGACGGCATCCCGCGCGGCCTCGTAGACCTCCGTGGCCTCCTCGCCCAAGGTGTGAATGGAGCGATGGACATTGGCGTGCGTCCGCTCGTAGTAGTTCTGCATCGCCTCGAGAACCTGCCTCGGCTTCTGGCTGGACGCGGCCGAGTCGAGGTAGACGAGCGGCTGGCCGTGGACGATACGCCGCAGGATGGGGAAGTCGGCCCGAGTCTGCTCGCCGAGGGTCATCTCGCCACCTCCCGGCCCTCGAGGGCGCCCTGCAGCACCGACAGGGGCAGGGTGACGCATCTCATGCGGGTGGGGCGTATGTCGGCCTCCAGCCGCTCGAGCAGGGCGGGAGCCTGAAGGGACGCGGCATCCTCCACCGACTTTCCGAGCGCGAGCTCGATCAAAAGGTCTGCGGAGGCCGCGCAGATCGCGCAGCTGTCGCCGCGGTGCCGCGCATCCGCCAGTCGACCGTCGGTGATCCGGCACTCGATGCGGATCCGATCGCCACAGAGTGGGTTGACGTCCTCGAAAGCCGCTTCAGGCGCGGGCAGGCTGCCTCGGAAGCGCGGCTTCCGGAAGCGCTCACGAATGACGTCGCTGTAGACCATGACCTACTCGGGCAGCTCGCCGCGCGCCGCGCTCTGCCGGTAGGGCGGAAAGCGCCACGCGCTCTCGCGAGAAAGCAGACCGCCATGTCCCATGCCGGCGAGCTCGGCGTTGCCGACCTCTTCGTCCGCCAGGAGGCGGGGCAGGACGAGGTCGAAGGAGGTCGCCTGGGAGAACATCCCGCAGGCGGGCATGCCGAGGACCGGGCGCCCTTTCCATCGGGCGAGCCACAGGAGGCTTCCCGGATGGGCCGGCGTGCCATGGCGCACCATGACCCCGCCCGCTATCCTGAGGCCCTCGAAGATCGCGTCGAGCGGATCGAGGGAGGCGGCGCCGGCTCCGACGAGGAGCTGGGCGCCGGCCGCGGCCAGGGTCTCGAGGGCCCGGGCCACGGCGCCACCATCGTCGGGGCAGTACTGTATGGGCAGGAGACTCGAACCGAACCAACTGACCTTCTCAGTCAGCGCGGCCTCGAAGCGCGCCCGCTGCGGCGCCGGCAGATTGGCCCGGGTCAGCGCCCCGATCTTCAGTGGCCGGAAGGCCTTGACCGTGACCACGCCGCCCGTCGCCCAGGCCCGAGCCTCGGCCCGCTTGACCAGTGACTCGGCCATGGCGAGAGGAACGATCTTCGCGCGGGCCACCGCCTCACCCGCCTCGACGGGCTGAAGATCGTACAGGGTGTAGACGGCCAGGCCTTCCTGGGCATTGATCTCCGCGAGAGCCTGCTCGCGCACTCTCAGCAGCCCGCGCTGCGCCGCCGCGAGCGTCCACTGCCCGCCGCTATATCCCCTCACCTCGACGCCCTCGCCGGCGGCCGCCTGCGAGAGCCGCGCGCCCGCCGGCTCCTCGTGGATATCGCCCGGCTCGAGCTCGAGGAGATGGAGCACGCGCCACGGAAGCTCGAGGAGGCGCCGGGCAAGCTCGGCATCGAGTACCTGCCCCTTCTCGACCGCGACTTTCCCGTCCGCGCCACGCACGTCGCCACAGATGACGCGCCCTTCCAGGGTAGCCACAACGGCATCCTCGCGAGCGACGGCGACAGCCTTCACTTAATTCCCTTCCTCACCTTTTCGCTGATGGGCAGGCAGGTGGCGCCACGCTGAACGGCGAGCACCTCGGCCAGCACGGCCAGCGCGATCTCGGGCGCGGACTGGGCGCCGAGGTCGAGGCCAATGGGTACCCGCACCCGGGTAAGCAGATCCTCCGCCACGCCATCCTCTCGCAAGAGGTCGAGGATGGCCTTGCCCCGCCGGCTCGAGCCCAGGAGGCCGATATAGCCGACGGGCGTCTGGAGCGCATGCTTGAGCACGGGCAGATCGTACTTGTAGTCGTGAGCCACCAGGACCAGCGCGGTGGTCGGGCCGAGGGGCACGCTCTGGACCAGCTCGGAAGGAATGCCGATCTTGAGCTCGTCCACGTCGGGAAAGCGCTCGCGGGTCGCGAATCGCGGCCGGCCATCGATCACCACGGTCTTGAAGCCGACGATGCGAGCGAGAGAGCAGAGGGGCATCGACACGTGACCGGCGCCCACGATGAGCATGATGGATGGCGGCGCGAAGACCTCCGCAAAGATGCGCGTCCCGTCAATGGTCAGAGTGGTGGACTTTCCTGCCCGCAGGGGTCCCTGGGTCTCGGCCACCGCCCGCTCGTCGAGCGCGGCGCTCCCCAGCCCGCCCTCGCGCGCCCCGGTGTCGAGGACAAGCAGCTTGGCCCCATGCTGGGGCGCGTCGAGCCGTGTCAGAAGCGCGCCCCGGCCCCCTGCTTCCGCGTGCTTGCGGAGCCGCTCGTAGTGCCGCAGGGTCTCGTCGCTCGCCTCGTGGAGATCGACGGGCTCCACGAAGACCTCGATGGTGCCCCCACAGGTGAGCCCGATCTCCCAGGCGTCTTCGTCGCCCAGGTTGAGCTCGAGGAGTCGCGGCTTGTGCGTCGCGAGGACGGAGGCGGACTCCTCGATGACTTGCGCGTCGACGCAGCCGCCGATGGTGACGGAGCCCAGCACCCGCCCATCTTCGCCGACCAGCATCTTGGCGCCTTCCTTGCGCGGCGTCGTCCCCCGGGTATTGACGAGGGTCGCCACCGCCACCTTGCCCTCGGCATGGCGCAGCCGATCCAGATTCTCGAAGAGCTCTGTGGTCATGCTTGCCTCATCGTATGGTCAAGTGGCCGGCAAGCTCGCGCAGGCTCGCCAGGTTGTGCGCGGCGGCGAAGTGGTCGACGAGGGGCAGGGCGGCCGCCATCCCGCGGGTCAGCGGCTCGTAGGATGGATTGCCCAGGAGCGGGTTGAGCCAGATCAGGCGACCGGCCCGACGCTTGAGGGACAGCATCTCCTGAGCCAGGACCTCGGGTTCGCCGGTGTCCCAGCCATCCGAGAGGAGGAGCACGATGGTGCGCCGGTCGACCAGGTGCCCCCAGGTCTGGTTGAACTCCCGGAGGGAGTCGCCGATCCGGGTGCCGCCCGACCAGTCGCGTACCTCGGTCAGGCGCCGGAGCGCGCTCTTGTAGGACGGCCCCCGCAGCAGGTCCGACACGCGCGTCAGCCGGGTGGCGAACGTGAACGTCTCCACGCGTCCGAAGACGTTCTGGAGCGCGTAGAGGAACTGCAGCAGGAACCGGCTGTAGAGGTCCATGGATCCCGAGACGTCGCAGAGCAGCACGAGGCGCACCTTGCGACGGCGCCGTGACCGGCGTCGGAGCTCGATGATCTCGCCGCGCGTGAGGTTGGCCCGCATGCTCCGCCGGAGATCCACCACGCCGCCCCGCCGGGTGGGCTTGCGCCGGCGGCTCACCCGGCGCGCCAGACGCTTGGCGATCTGCACGGTGAGCCGCGCCACCTCCTCGAGCTGCTCGGCGGGGAAGGTCGAGAAGTCGTGCTCCATCAGCACCTCGCGATCGCTCTGCCCGGGCACCTCGAGCGGCTCGCCCTCCTGCGCCTCCCCCTCGTCCCAGTCCTCGAGGGCGATCTGCGCCTGCTTCTGCTGCGCCCCTTCCAGGCCGCCCGTCGGCGGCTCCTCCTCGCTGCCACGCGGCTGGACCGCCGCCACGAGCCCGTCGAGCCCCTGCCCGTCATCGGCCTGAAATTTCCAGAAGGCCTCGAAGCAGCGATCGAAGGCGGGCTGCTCCTCCATGCGGCTCACCAGCACGGTCCGGAGGGCGAGGTAGACCTGGGCGCGGTCCATCAGATCCACCACCTCGAGCGCGCGCACGGCGTCCATGAGAGCACCCGTGGTCACGGGCAGGCCAGAGGCGCGCAGCATGGCGCCGAAGCCGAGCATGGCGCGCATGAGGTCTCGGGGCACGGCCATGCGCTCTCAGCTCTGCGCCGCGACGAAGCGGGCGATGCCGCCGGTGGCGAGCTCGCGCTTGAGCCGCTTGACGTCCTCGGCGTCCTTGACCACGCAGCCCAGGGTCTCGGCCACCAGCTCCTCGTCGAGATGATCGGCGTGGAGCGAGGTCAGGGCCTGGGCCCAGTCGAGCGTTTCGGCCACCCCGGGCACCTTGGCCAGCCGGATGGTCCGCACCGTCTCCATGAAGCGCGAGATCTCCCGGGCCAGACGCTCGTTCACCCCCGGCACCTTGCGGGTGACGATGCGCACTTCCTTCTCGAAGCCGGGAAAGTCGATCCAGAGGTAAAGGCAGCGGCGCCTGAGGGCATCCGACAGCTCCCGGATGCGGTTCGAAGTCAGGATGACATAGGGGGGCTGCGTCGCCTTGATGGTGCCGATCTCGGGGATGGTGACCTGGAACTCGGAGAGGACCTCGAGCAGGAAGGCCTCGAACTCCTCGTCGGCCCGATCGATCTCGTCGATGAGGAGGACGGGAGGCGTTCCCGTCTCGCTGATGGCCTGGAGCAGGGGGCGCTTGATGAGAAAGGGCGGCGAGAAGATGGCCGCCTCCTTCTCGGTCAGCGAATGGCTGGTGCTCTCCTCCAGCTTGATGTGCAGGAGCTGCTTCGGGTAGTTCCACTCGTACAGCGCCTGGGCGGCGTCGAGACCCTCGTAGCACTGAAGGCGGATGAGGTTGGTCTCCAGCATCTTGGCCATCACCTTGGCCACCTCGGTCTTGCCGACGCCCGCATGTCCCTCGATGAGCAGGGGCTTCTTGAGCGTCATGGCGAGGTGCACGGACATGGCGATGGCCGGGTCCGTGACGTACTCCGCCGCCTCCATCATCTCCTCGATCTTCTTGATCTCGGCTCTCATGGTTCTCTCAGTTTACCCTGGATTGCCGGGGCCCTTGAGCCTCTCGTAGTCCTCCGGCGTGTCGATGTCGGGCGGCATGGGCGTCGGGAAATCCACGACGGCCAGACGGGACCTCTCTCTTTCGACGACGGCGCGAGCGCCCCGGTCGCCGGGAAGATCGAGAAGCTCGGGGAAAACGGGGGCGGCAAAGAGCACGGGATTGCCCAAACCGTCGGCGTACCGTGGCACGGCGATCGACTTGCCCAGGGCCTTGATCGCTCCCAGCAGGGCCGGGATGACCCCCGATGGCACCGCGGGCTGATCGCCGAGCGCGATGAGAACGGCCGTCGTTCCCGGAGCCAGGGCGCGAACTCCCGCGCCGACCGAAGACCCCTGCCCCGCCTCGGGCGTCGGATTGACAACCAGGCGCACTGGCAGTCCTTCCAGGGCGCGCGCCGTCGCCTCGTGCTCTGGCCCCACCACCACGACCACGTCGCGAATGCCTGCCGTGAGCACGCGCTCCGTCGCGTGTCGGAGCACGGTCGTGTCCCCGTAGGGGAGGAGCAGCTTGGACTTTCCCATGCGGCGCGAGAGGCCGGCCGCGAGCACGATGGCGGAGGTCATGGTCGAGCCGAAACGTGGCCGACGAGCCGGAGGCGAGGAGCACGGTGAGGCGAGGGCTGAAATGGTGGAGGCGAAAAAAGAGGCCCCGCGGACTCGCGCCCGCGGGGCCGGGGAGTGCCGGGACGTCTCACTTCTTGGCGGCTGCCGCCTCCATGGCTCGCTTGGCGAATACTCGCAAGAGATGCTGCTTGTACTCGACCGAACCCTGGAGATCCGCCTGCACGTCCACGCCGTCGGCGGCCTTCTCGGCCGCGGCTTGTATCGAGGCCGCGTCGGCGGACTTGCCGGCGATCGCGGCTTCCACGCCCTTGGCGCGCGTCGCCTTCGTGCCGGCGCCCGTGAGACCGATGCTGGCCTTGCTGATCTTGCCCCCATCCATGGTCAGCACGGCGGCCACGCCGACCACGGCGAACCGCGAGGCGGGATGGGGGAACTTCGCGTAGGCCGACTTGACGTTGGCCGCGGCCGCGGGCACGCGGATTTCCGTGAGAATCTCGTCATCTGCGAGCGCGGTGGTCAGGAGGCCCTTGAAGAAGTCATCGATCTTGATCGTGCGCTTGCCCTTGGGCCCCTCGGCCACCATCTCGGCCCCCAGCGCGATGACGGCGGCCGGCCAGTCGGCGGCCGGATCGGCGTGGGCCAGACTGCCTCCGAGCGTGCCCATGTTCCGCACCATGGGATCGCCGATATGGCCGGCGACCTCAGGCATGAGCGGGCACTTGCTCTTGAGCACGGCGGAGGACTCGATGGCGTAGTGCGTGGTCAGGGCCCCGATGACCAGGTTCCCGCCCTCCTCCTTGACGCCGGACAGCGACGAGATCTTGCCGATGTCGATCACGTGCTTGGGCTGGGCGAGGCGGAGCTTCATGGCGGGCAAGAGGCTGTGGCCGCCCGCCAGGACCTTGGCGTCGTCCTTGTGCTTGGCGAGAAGGTCGAGGGCTTCCTTGACCGAGCCGGCCTTGTGGTACTCGAACTGGGCTGGATACATGAGTGTCTCCCTTACTTCTTCGATTTGGCGGCCTGGATGGTCTTCCAGACCCGCTCGGCCGTGAGGGGCATGGCTTCGATATGGTCCACGCCAAGGCCCGAGAGCGCATCGACGACGGCATTCATGACGGCGGGAGTCGACGCGATGGTCCCCGTCTCCCCTGCCCCCTTGACCCCGAGCGGATTGACTGGCGTCGGCGTCTCCGTGCGGCCCGTCTCGTACATGGTCAGCATGTCCGCCCTGGGCAGGGCATAGTCCATCAAGCTGCCCGTGACGAGCTGTCCGGACTCCTCGTCGTAGACGGCGCCTTCCCAGAGGGCCTGGGCCACGCCCTGCGCGATGCCTCCGTGAACCATCCCATCGACGATCATCGGATTGATGACGTTGCCGACATCGTCCACCGCGAGATAGCGGAGGATCTTCACGTGGCCGGTGTCCTGATCCACCTCGACCACGCAGGCATGCGCGCCGAAGGGGAAGCAGAAGTTGGACGGATCGTAGAAGCTCGTCGCCTCCAGGCCCGGCTCGACCCCGTCCGGATACTTGTGAGGCACGTAGGCGGTGAGGGCGACCTGGCCGAAGGGGATCTTCTTGCCGGGCGAGCCTTTCACCACGAACTCGCCCCCGACATAGTCCATGTCCTTGGCATTGGCCTCGAGAAGATGGGCGGCGATCAGCTTGCCCTTCTCTTTGATCTTGTCCATGGACATGACCAGCGCCGTGCCCCCCACCGAGGCCGAGCGGCTGCCATAGGTGCCCATGCCGAAGGGCACGATACCCGTGTCGCCGTGGACGACCTCGACGTCGTCCATCGGAATGCCGAGATGGTCGCCCACGAGCTGGGCGAATGTCGTCTCGTGCCCCTGGCCATGCGAGTGCGAGCCGGTGAACACCGTTACCTTACCCGTCGGGTGCACGCGCACCGTTCCGGATTCCCAGAGTCCGGCCTGGGCGCCGAGGGAGCCGACCACCTTGGAGGGCGCGATGCTGCAGGCCTCGATATAGGTCGAGAAGCCGACGCCGAGGAGCTTGCCGCTCGATCGCCCGGCCTGCTGGTCGCTCCGGAATTTCTTGTAGTCGAGC
>DASYTI010000123.1 GCA_036002485.1 Candidatus Methylomirabilota bacterium
GCCGGCGCTGGTCGGCGTTCTCGTCCTCGGCGCGGCGGAGCGGGAGCACTCGATGGCGGAGCGTGCAGTGACAGCTCTACGTGAGGGGCTCCGTGAACTGGGCTGGGTCGAGGGTCAGAATCTCGTGATCGAAGTTCGCAATGCTAACGGTCAGCGAGCGCGGCTGGCTCCCCTGGCGGGCGAGCTTGCCGCGCTGCCGGTCGACGTGATTGTCGCCTTGGGCACCGCGGCAACGCGTGCCGCCCGGAGCGCGACGGATCGGCTCCCGATCGTTATGGCCGGCGTGGGCGACCCGCTCGGGGCCGGTTTCGTCAAAAGCCTGGCACGGCCGGGCGGCACCGTAACTGGGCTTTCGCTTCAGAATGTGGAGGCCGCGCCGAAGCGGCTCCAGCTTCTCAAGGAAGTGGCCCCAGCGGCTGCGCGGATCATGGTCATCTCAGCTCCTCGCGAACCCGGAAACGAGGCGGGCTTTCGGGAGATGGAAGCGGCCGCTGCGCGCCTGGGAGTCGTCGTGAGGCAAACAGTGGTGGCCAGCGTCGGCGACTTGGACGCTGTATTCACCTGGCCCGGAGGCGGGCGGACAGATGCCGTCGTCGTCCAGCCGAGCCCGACGACCGAAGGTCTACGCGGTCGAATCGCAAACCTGGCGCTCCGCCATCGCGTGCCGACCGTCGGAGCGTTCCGAGAGTATGCGGATGCCGGCATCTTGATGAGCTACGCCGCGAATCTCCTTGCCGCTCATCGACGCGCTGCTGTCTATGTGGATAAACTGCTGAAGGGCGCCAAGCCCGGCGACCTCCCTATCGAGCAGTCGCTGACGTTCGAGCTCGTGCTCAACATGAAGACCGCCAAGGCTTTGGGACTGAAGATCCCACAATCGGTCCTGGCGCGGGCCGATGAGATCATCGAGTAAATGGCAACCGCAGCCGACCCCCTGAAGAGTCGTGAGTCGGTGTACGTCGGACCCACCGAACTTCACGTTCCACCGGACCGCTCCCTCGCGTTGCTCGGTCGCGGCCGGTGAACGTGCGTGTCCGTTGGCCGCACGCGGAGCCCGAGCATGATGATATAGGGACTTCGCGGAGGGCACCGCCGAAGGAAGGCGCGGCCGTGCAACAGGTCGGAAAGACGGGGAGGTTCTTCTTGCCCTTCCGGGTTCTCTTTCTTGTGCTCGCAGTGCTCGTTCTGCCACCCCCCGTCGGCGCGCAGCAGGCAGGGAAAGCGGCACGGCTTTGCTTCCTTACCTTCGATTCAAGAATGACGCCGTTGGACAGGCTCTCCTCCCAAGAAGCGTCCCCTGTCCACTTTGGCGCGTTCTTCCACCGCTTGCGAGACCTGGGTTACGTGGAGGGGCAGACCATCACCATTGACTACCTCTCAGCGGACGGCCGGGGCGGCCGGTTCCCCACGCTCGCCGCAGAATGCCTGCGACTCAAAGCGGACATCATCGTCGTCACCACCACACCGGCCACCCAAGCCGCGAAGAACGCCACCCGCACGATCCCGATTGTCATGATCCCACTCGGCGACCCCGTCGGCACCGGACTCGTTGCGAGCCTCGCCCGACCCGGGGGAAATGTCACCGGGCAGACATTCATGGCGTCGGGGCTGGCTGCCAAGCGCCTCGCATTGCTGAAGGAGGCGGTGCCAAGGATCACGCGAGTGCTCGTGCTCTCGTATCGCGAGGACCCTATTGCCGCGCCCCAGATAAAAGAACTCGAGAGCGCGGCTCGCTCCCTGGGAATCACGCTGTTGGTTCAGGACATCCGAACCGCCGATGACCTTCCGAGCGCGTTCGACACCGGGGTGAGAGGGCGCGCCGAAGGACTCCTGACGACGGCCGAGAGCATTTTCGCTGCTCAGCGCAAACGAGTGGTCGAACTCGCGGCTCAACACCGATTGCCTGGGCTGTACCCGTATCGAGTAATGGTCGATGCCGGTGGCCTGATGGCCTATGACTCGTACACGCCTGATCTCGTGGCACGTACCGCCGCCTACGTCGATCAGATCCTGAAGGGTGCGAAGCCGGCTGACTTGCCCGTCGAGCAGCCCACGAAGTTCGAGCTGGTCATCAACCTCAAGACCGCGAAGGCGCTCGGTTTGGCGATCCCGCCGTCGCTGCTCCTGCGGACAGATCATGTCCTGCAATGACGGATCACCAGCCCGTCTTACCGGGAGGGTCTGAGCTTACGCGAACGGCGTCGAACTTCACGCTCCAACGGACCGGGTGCTCGCGTTGCTCGCACCTCGGCCGCTGAGCGTGGCGTTCGGCGCATTCATACGGCCGGGGATTCTGACGGAGGACAATATGCTCACGACCCCACTCTGCAAGCGGCTTGGGATCGCGTATCCGATCTTTTCCGTCGGGATGGGTGCACTCGCTGGTCCTGAGCTCGCCGCCGCGGTCTCGAACGCCGGGGCCTGCGGGGTGCTGGGACTGTCCAGGGCTCCCGCCTCTTTCATCCATCAAGAGATCCAACGGACACGCACACTGACGGACAGACCCTTCGGAGCCAACATCATTTTGGCGAGGCCGTCAGATGAACAGGTCGCAGCCTGTCTTGAGGCCAAGGTGCCGCTCTTGGTGTTCTTTTGGGGCGACCCTGCCCCTTACGTCGAATCCGCCCACCGCTGTGGCACGAAGGTCTTCGCCCAGGTGGGCTCCGTCGAGGAAGCCCGGGCGGTGGCACACCTGGGTGTCGATGCAGTGATCGCCCAGGGGGAGGAATCGGGGGGCCACGTCAAGGGGACGATCGCGCTCTCCACGTTGGTGCCGGCGGTGGTCGGGGCGATACGGCCTCTTCCTGTGATCGCCTCGGGCGGGATCGCGACCGGCCGCGGGGTCGTCGCGGCACTCGGTCTGGGGGCTCAAGCCGTGTCGATGGGCACGCGCTTTCTGTGTAGCGCGGAGGCCTCCGCGACTCCGGAATACAAGGCGCGCGTGGTTCAGAGCTCCGCAGCGGACACGGTGAAAACATCGCTCTTCGACGTTGGATGGCCCGGCGCGCCCCACCGAGTACTCCGCAACAAGATCGTTACGGAGTGGGAGGAAGCAGGCCGTCCGGCCACGGGCCTACGCGCCGGTGAAGGTAGCGTTATCGGAACCGTGTCCCGGTTTGCGGGCACGGTGGACGTGGTGAAATACTCGTCGGGCTCCTACCCCTCGCTCGGCTTCACGCCAGACATCGAATATGCCGTGCTCTACGCGGGTGTGTCCTGCGAGTTGGTCCACGATATCCCTCCCGCCGGGCAGATCGTGCGCGAGCTGGTACAGGAAGCCGAAGAGGTCATGGCGCAGCTGCAACGCGTTTGAGGTGGGATGATCGCGCCGAACAAGGCCATCGAGCTGACGGCGCTTCGCGCCGCAGCTCATAGCCAGCGTTAGGCTGCCGTTCGAACCAGACCGCGGGGTTTATGATACGCGCGTGGGGATGTCCTGAAACCTCGGTTCGCATGGCTCCGTTACAGCGAGGAGACGCCAGATGCCATACAAGGTGACCGAGATCAACCCGTCGAGATCTGCCCTCATCATCGTGGACATGGAGAACGATTTCGTCGCCGAGGGCGCTCCACTGCGGGCGAAGATGGCGCCGGCAGTAGTCCCGCCACTCAAGCGGGCGCTGGCTCATGCTCGCAAGACTGGCATGCGCGTGATCTTCACCACCCATGCCCACCGGCGCGATGGTTGCGACATGGGGGTGTTTGGCAGATCGAAGCCGCCCATCGTGGAGGGCAAGGCCCTCGTCGACGGCGAAAAGGGAATCGAGATTTACGACGAGTTGAAGCCCCTCCCGAATGAGGTGGTGATCAAGAAACGTCGCTACAGTGCGTTCTATGGTACCGATCTCGATATCGTCCTGCGCAGCAGCGGCATGGAGGCCGTGATTATCACGGGGGTCACCACGGAGAACTGTTGTCACGCAACGGCCCGCGACGCGCTGTTTCACAATTACGGCGTCATCTTCCTTTCGGACGCCACAGGGACGTTCGACTATCCTGACATGGGTTACGGCGCTATGAGTGCGGCAGAAGTGCACCGTGCGAGCCTCGTCATTCTGGCGATGGGCACAGCTCACGTCATGACGGTAGACGAGATGATCACCCTCACGACGGTGGCGAAGGAGGCTGGGCCGGCGACGCAGAGTCGTGACAGCCTGCTGACGGACGCCCTTTCGCGGACAGCCTAACATGCCGTTCGACCCGACGGCCATCCTTCCTCGCCTTCGGCTCGGTCGGATACCCGCGGGTCGACGCCGGCGTTAGGCTACGTGGTAGCGACTTGATGCAGATTCGGCGTGCCGAGGGCGCTGACGAGGAAGCGCTCGCAAGCATACGGCGGCGTGCAATTCTCGCGCTGGCTGTACCAGCGATGTCGAGGGAACAGGCCGAAAGATGGGCTACGCGAGGGGCAGCAGATCGCGTGGCGCGGGCGATGCGGGAACATGACGTGTGGGTGGCCGTGGAAGTGGCCGCGATCGGCTGGGTAGAAGTGGACCGAGACCGCGTCGCGGCGCTGTATGTCTCGCCGTCTTGCTCCCGCCGCGGGGTCGGCTCGGTCCTTCTGACATTCGCCGAAACCTCCACGGAGCTCCGGCTACACGACTGCGCGTCTCGAGTCCAGCCAGAACGCGCTCGACTACTACCTTCGGAGGGGTTACCTACGATGTGGCCCGGCAGATTCTGATGGGGCATGGCCGTTGCGCAAAGATCTGGCCGCAGTTACGCCTAGCCAAGGCATGGAGCCGACGCGCTGAAGCGCGCGGCTCATGCCGAGCGTTATCCAGTCGAGCGGCTATGTCTCGCGTCTTTGAGTGCGCACGGTGAGTCCGCGCCGGGGCAGTTCATGGTGGGCTTGAGATAGGCGAGGTATGCCAGACCTGTATCCCGAAATCGAACCGTATGCGCAGGGCATGCTGGAGGTCACTGGCGGTGATCTCATCTACTGGGAGGTGTGCGGCAATCCCAGGGGCAAGCCTGCTGTCGTCTTACACGGTGGTCCCGGCTCGGGGTGCACGCCCTGGCATCGGAGGCTGTTCGATCCTGCTGCGTACCGCGTTGTGCTGTTTGATCAACGTGGTTGTGGGCGGAGCCGGCCTCATGCGAGCGCCCCTGAGACAGAGTTGTCGGGAAACACCACTGGAAATCTGATCGCCGACATTGAGCGGCTGCGGGTGCACCTCAATGTCGAGCGCTGGTTGGTGTTGGGTGGGTCATGGGGCAGCGCGTTGGCGCTTGCCTATGCCGAGCGGGTTCCGACTCGTGTGACGGAATTGATCCTGTTTGGCGTTACCACGGGTCGGCGCGAGGAGTTTGACTGGTTGTTTCGTGACGGTCTTGGCGCGTTCTTCCCCGAAGAGTGGGAGCGTCGCCGCAGCGCCTTGCCGGTCGCCGATCGCGACGGCGATATCGTCGAGGCATACTGCCGCTTGTTGCAGGATTCTGATGCCGCGATTCGTGAACGGGCTGCTCTTGCCTGGTGCTTGTGGGAGTCCGCGACACCGGATTGGCCTCCCGTGCCTGGATTGGCAGCGCGGTTCCGTGATCCGTCGTTCGCCATGGCCTATGCGCGGCTGGTCACGCATTACGTTCGTCACAATGCATGGCTTGGCGATGGGAGTGTCTTGCGTGACGTGGATAGGCTTGCGGGAATTCCTGGGGTGCTCGTGAACGGGCGTTTCGATTTTCAGGCGCCGCTCGCTACAGCGTGGAAACTGCACAGCCTATGGCCTCGCTCGGAGTTGGTGGTTGTGAACGATGCTGGGCATGCGGCGAGCAATCCTGGCATCACGGAGGAGTTGATCCGGGCTACGGACCGTTTCGCGAGGGTGACGTTTGCTGCGGGCGCGGGTTGCGTCGCTGGATAACTCGGGACAGACAAAGACGGCATGAGCAAGAAGCCATATCCACTGCATTCCGCTCAGCGGTGAGAAGCGCGGCAATGAACCCACCTCGAGACCTGCGAACGGACCGAGTATGGTTGCGAAGGTGGTTGTCGGGAGACCTCGCGCCCTTTGCGGCTCTCAACGCCGACCCGCAGGTTATGGAGTACTTCCCCGCGGAGCTGTCACGCGAGGAAAGCAACGCGCTGGCTTCGCGCATCGAGGCCGACTTCGAGGAGCGCGGCTTCGGGTTGTGGGCGGTGGAGATCCCCAGCGTCACATCGTTTGCAGGATTTATCGGCCTGTCCGTTCCTCGCTTCGAGGCGCCCTTCACTCCGTGCGTGGAGATCGGCTGGCGCCTCGCCCGGGAGTACTGGGGCCTCGGCTACGCTCCGGAAGGTGCGCGGGTGGTGCTGGATTTTGCCTTCCAAGCGTTGGGGCTGGACCAGGTTGTGTCGTTCACCACACCAGGCAACCTCCGGTCCCGCCGTGTAATGGAGAAGATCGGCATGGTTCATGACCCAACCGACGACTTCGATCACCCGGCGCATCCCGACGGGCATCGGCTTCGGCGCCACGTCCTATACAGGATCGTGCGCCCGACGCTGGCCAACTACTGGATCACCCGACGGCCATTGGCCGCGGGTGATCCTGGGCGTTCGACGCACAGGGGAGGGACTTACCGTTGAGAAACTTCATGCATCGGCGCCGAGTCCGGAGACGCTCGAGGTCCATGCACGCCACCGCTGTCGTCACCGCTCTCCTCGTCCTTCTACCCATCGCGGTGCTCCTTGCGCCGCTCGCCGGCGAAGCACAGCATGCGGCGACCATCCCCCGTATAGGGCTTCTATTCCCGACCTCTCTCTCTGATCCAAGAACTGCGCGTTTCCTCGAGGCCTTCCGACAAGGCCTGCGCGAGCTGGGTTATGCGGAAGGTCAGAACATCGCCATTGAGTCCCGATTTGCGGAGGGGAAGTGGGACCAGCTTCCCGGCCTCGCGGCCGAGCTGGTCCGTATCAAGGTGGACGTCATCGTTACGTATACGACGCCGGCGACACAGGCCGCCAAGCAAGTGACCGGGACGATCCCCATCGTCGTAGCGGCGGTTATTGATCCTGTGGGGGCTGGACTCGTCGCCAGCCTCGCACATCCAGGGGGAAACATCACGGGCTTGTCGCAGATGGTGCCCGAACTGGTCGGCAAGCAGCTGGAGGTCCTCAAGGAAATCGCCCCCAAGATCTCCCGGGTGGCCCTCCTCGGGAACCCGGCCAACGCTGGCAACGCACCACAGGTGCGACACGCGCAGGATGCGGCCCGGGTATTGGGGGTGCGGCTTCAACCCCTGGAGGCGCGTGGCCCGAGCGAGATCGAGACCGCCTTCGCGGCAATGACCACCGAGCGGGCCGGCGCGGTCATCGTTCTCGTGGACTCAATGCTCATCGACCACCGAACACGAATCGCAGACCTCGCGGCTCGGCGCCGTCTGCCGACGGTGTCTGCAGCGATTGAGACCGCCGAGGCCGGCGGCCTCATGGCCTACGGGCCAAGCACGCGTGACATGTTTCGGCGGGCGGCCGCCTACGTAGCCAAGATCCTCAAGGGCGCCAAGCCTGCCGACCTCCCCATCGAGCAGCCGACGAAGTTCGAGCTGGTGATCAACCTCAGAACTGCGAGGGCTCTGGAGCTGACGATCCCACAGTCGGTGTTGCTTCGGGCGGACCAGGTGATCCAGTAGGCCGCGGCGGCGAGTCAATCTCGTGGCCCGTTACGAGTGGCCGAGCGAGTTGCGAGTCAGTGTGATCCGGGGAGGGAACTCCCAGCTCCGCCCGTTGGAAGGCCGCCGAACTTGAGACTAAAGCGTGATGCGGCGGCGGGCCATGGCACGATCCCACTTGGTCGCGTAGGCGTCGTCGAAGACGATGCCGGCTTCGGCGGTGGCCATGAACCAGTAGCCGCCCTTGATTTCCGTCTCGAGCTGATCGGGCGCCCAGCCCGCATAGCCGACCGTGAAGACCGCCCGTTTGGGCCCGCGTCCGTCCGCAATGGACTGGAGAATGTCGGGATGGAAGGTGACGGCGAACTCATTGCCGATGCGGAGGGTGTCGGGAGCGGCATAGTCGGGGCTGTGCATGACGAAGACGCGCGTGGGCTCCACGGGGCCGCCCACGTGCAGGCGCACCGAGCCCGCGGCACCCTTCGGGTCCATGCCGGCCTGGTCGAGCAGCGTGGCCAGCGGCGCGTCGCCGAGCGGGCGATTGAGCACGAGCCCCATGGCGCCGTTGGCGTCGTGGCGGATCATGAAGATCACCGTGCGAACGAAGCGAGGATCCTTCAGCTCGTCCGTCGCGATTAGGAGCTGGCCGGTGAGATAGGCGCCTTGCGCGCGCGCCGAGGACAGGGGCGCCGGCGCGGCGGCCACCATGAGGGCGCCGGCGAGGACGCCGACGGCGATCCAGAGTAGCCGGGGGCGAGGCAGAGCGAGCATCCGTGGCACAGTATAGACGATGCCCTGGCCCACCGCGCTGCGCGCCTTCCGGCACCGGGACTTCCGCTATTTCTGGGCGGGGCAGCTCGTCTCGCTCGTGGGCAGCTGGAT
This sequence comes from Candidatus Methylomirabilota bacterium, assembly GCA_036002485.1. NCBI lineage: Bacteria > Methylomirabilota (SeqCode) > Candidatus Methylomirabilota bacterium. The sequence continues at coordinate 8,476 of DASYTI010000123.1, forward strand.
GCAGAGCGTCGGACAGTCCTGGATCGTCCTCGAGCTGACCCACTCCCCGTTCAAGCTCGGCGTCATCAATGCCCTCCAATTCGGGCCCATGCTCTTTCTGTCGTTCCTCGCGGGCGCCCTCGCCGACCGCGTGCGCAAGCGCCGCCTCCTCTTGTTGACCCAGAGCGCGCTCATGCTCCAGGCCTTCGCCCTGGCCGCTCTCGACCGGACGGGGCATATCCAGTTCTGGCACGTGGCGACGCTGGCCACCCTCTATGGCATCGTCAATACGCTTGACCTGCCCTCGCGGCAGTCCTTCGTCGTCGAGATCGTCGGCAAGCACGACCTCATCAACGCCATCGCGCTCAACTCGGCCGTGTTCAACGGCGCGCGGGTGGTGGGGCCGGCCATGGCCGGGCTGCTCGTGGCGCGCTACGGCGTGGGAATCGCGTTTCTGCTCAACGGAGTGAGCTTCGTGGCCGTGCTCGCGGCCTTGCTCGGCATCCGGACCGAAGGGGAGCCACGTCCGAGATCGGGCGACACCCTGGGGCAGGAGATCCTGCGGGGTATCCGCTACGCCTGGGAGACGCCGCTGATCGCGCTTGTCCTCTCGCTCTTGCTCGTCATGAGTCTGTTCGTCATCAACTTCAGCGTGCTCGTGCCTCTGGTCGCGCGCGACGTGCTCCACGAAGGCGCCCACGGCTTCGGTCTCCTCATGGCTTCTCTGGGAATCGGCGCGGTGTCGGGAGCGGTCGCGCTCGCCCTCGGCGGACGGGGCCGAGCGCCGGTATGGCTGCTCGCGGGGACGGCGCTCGTCGCGGCCGCCGGCGTGGCCGGGCTCGGCGCCGTGCGCCAGTTCTGGATCGCGTCCGTGCTGCTGGTGGTGGAAGGATTCGCCATGATCGTGTTCATGGCCAGCTCCAACACGACGATGCAGATAACGGTACCCGACGCGCTCCGCGGCCGCCTGATGGGTCTCTACGCCTTCGTATTTGTGGGGATGACGCCATTCGGCGCGCTCCTGATCGGGATGGTGGCCGAGCGCTGGGGCGTGCCGGTGGCCTGCGTGGTGGGCGGCGGTTGCGGGGCCGTGTCCGTGCTCGCGCTGACGCTGGCGTGGGGACGCCGGGCCTCCGCGTCGCCGTCGGCGTAACCGGCGCCTGAACGAGGCCTTGCACGGACTGAGTGAGCCATGGCGCGGCCCGACCACCCCTCACCCTTCCCTCTCCCCTCAGGGGAGAGGGATGACGGTATAATCCAGCCTCCGAGAGGAGCACAGCCCGCATGGCCGGTGAGACGACACTGACGTCCGACACGATCGAGGTGCGCGAGACCCATCGCTTCGATATCGCCGCTCTCGAGCGCTATCTGTCTCCGCGCATTCCCGGCTTCGCCGGGCCGGTGACGGTGCGCCAGTTCCAGGGCGGGCAGTCGAATCCCACGTATTACCTGGGGACCCGCGACCGAGAGTACGTGCTCCGGCGCAAGCCTCCGGGCAAGCTCCTGCCCTCCGCGCACGCCGTCGACCGCGAGTATCGGATCCTCACGGCGCTCGGGCGAACCGATGTTCCCGTGCCGAAGACTTATGTCCTCTGCGAGGACTCCGAGGTCATCGGCACGGCCTTCTATGTCATGGACTGGGTGCGCGGGCGCATCATGGTGGATCCGCTCTTGCCCGGACTGACACCGCCCGAGCGGTCGGCCATCTATGATTCGATGAACGACGTGCTGGCGCGGCTGCACCGCGTGGACTGGCAGGCGCTCGGCCTGGCGGATTTCGGAAGGCCGGGCAACTACTTCGCGCGGCAGTTCCATCGCTGGAGTCAGCAGTATCGCGCCTCCGAGACGGAGCGCATCGAGGCGATGGAGCGATTCATGGAGTGGCTACCCAGGCACATTCCGTCCGACGAGTTGACCACGGTCGTCCACGGCGACTTCCGGCTGGGCAACGTCATCATCCACCCGTCGGAGCCTCGGGTCGTCGCCGTGCTCGACTGGGAGATATCGACGCTCGGCCACCCCCTGGCCGATCTCGCCTACAACGCCATGTCCTATCACCTCGAGCCCGACATCCTGGGCGGCGTCCTCGGGCAGGATCTCAAGGCCCTCGGCATCCCGACGGAAGAGGAGTATCTCGCCGCGTATTGTCGCCGCACGGGCCGCGACGATATTCCCGACTGGAGCTTCTACGTCGCCTTCTCGATGTTCCGCCTGGCCGCCATCGCCCAGGGCATCATGGGGCGCGTGATCGCGGGGACGGCCAATGACGCCAATGCCCGGGCCCGCGGTGAGCGGGCGCGCCCGATGGCCGAGGCGGGCTGGCGCCTCGTCGAGCAGCGAGTCAGGTGATCGCTTTCCAGGAGGACGACCCACGATGATCGAGCAAAGACCATTCGGACGGACCGGCCACCGGAGCACGGTGACGCTCTTCGGCGCGGCGGCGCTGTCGCAGGCCAGCCAGGCGGATGCGGACCGCGTCCTCGAGGTACTGCTCCGTTACGGCGTCAATCACATCGACACGGCCGCCCGGTACGGAGACTCCGAGCTCCGCATCGGCCCCTGGATGGCACGTCACCGGAAGGACTTCTTCCTCGCCACCAAGACGGGCTCGCGCAGCGCGGCCGAGGCCCGCGCGGACATCCACCGGTCGCTCGACCGGCTGCGCGTCGATCACGTCGACATGATCCAGCTCCACTCCCTGGGGCATCCGGACGACTGGGATCAGGCCATGGGACCGGGCGGCGCCCTGGAGGCGGCGGTGGAGGCGCGCGAGCAGGGGCTCGTCCGCTTCATCGGCGTCACCGGGCACGGCTGGACCATCGCCGCCATGCATCGGCGAAGCCTGGCGCGCTTCGACTTCGATTCCGTGCTCTTGCCCTTCAACTTCTTCCTGGCCCAGAACGAGCGTTACCGGCGGAGCTTCGACGAGGTGGTGACGATGTGTCGCGAGCGGAACGTGGCCGTCCAGATCATCAAGTCGATCGCGCGCGGCCCGTGGGCGACCACGGACCGCACGCACACGACCTGGTATCAGCCGCTCGAGGCGCAGCCGGACATCGACCGGGCCATTCACTGGATCCTCGGGCTTCCGGACATCTTCGTCAACACCGCCGGCGATCTCGCGCTCCTCCCGAAAATCCTCGACGCGGCGATCCGCTTCGAGCGTCCCACGCCGGAGACGGACATGGCAGCCATGCTCGGCTCGACCAAGATGACCTCGCTATTCGGGCTCCCCGCGTGATGAGACGGAGAAGACAACCCATGGGCGCCCTGATCGCAATTGTCGGGCTCGCCCTCGTGGCCTTGCTCGGCTCCGCGGGGGCCGCGGCCGCCCAGGGCCCCGTGCGGATCGGCTTCATCTCTCCGCTCTCGGGCGCCATCGCGCAGGCCGGGAAAGATATGTACAGCGGCTGCGAGCTCTACTGGGAGGAGACGGGCTGGCAGCTCGCCGGCCGCAAGCTCGAGGTCATCCTGGAAGACAACGAGGGCGTGCCGGCCACCGCGGTGACCAAGGCCCGCAAGCTGGTCGAGTCGGATCGGGTCCACATGCTGGCGGGCGTGATCCTCTCCAACGTCGCCTACGCGCTCGTGCCCTACATCGAGGCCCAGGGTATCCCGACCATCTACCCGATCAACTCCGCCGACGACCTGACCCAGCGCAAGCGCCCCAAGTGGCTGATCCGCACCGGCTTCTCGGCGGGGGGCAACATGCATCCCTTCGGGGAGTACGCGGCCCGGGTGCTCGGCTACAAGAAGATCGCCATCGTGTCGCTCGACTACGCCTTCGGCTGGGAGATCGCGGGCGGCTTCCACAAGACCTTCGAGGACAATGGCGGCCAGATCATCCAGAAGGTGTGGATCCCCCTCAACGTGCAGGACTACGCGCCCTACCTCGCCCAGATCCGGAAGGACGCGGATGCCGTGTTCGTGCTCGCCCTCGGGCGGTGGACCCTGCTCTTCGCCAAGCAGTGGGCGACGAGCGGGCTCAAGGAACGACTCCCCCTCATCGCGGGAGGGACCTACTCGGATGAGCATGTGCTGCCCGAGCTGGGCGACGAGTCCATCGGGGTGATCAGCGCGCACCACTACTCAGCCGCCCTCGACACCCCGGCCAACCGGCGTTTCCGCGCCGCCTTCGAGAGGAAGAACAACCGCCTGCCCTCGTTCTACTCGGAGAACTGCTATACGGGGGCGCGGGTGGTGGCCGAGGCGGCCAAGGCCGTGAACGGGCGCCTCGAAGATCGCGCGGCGTTCATGGCCGCCCTCCGCGCCGTCGAGATCGGGGATGCGCCACGGGGGCCGATCAAGATGGATCCCTACGGCAATCCCACCCAGAACATCTACATCCGGAAGGTCGAGCGGGTGGGCGGCAAACTGCAGAACACCGTCATCTACACGTACCCGGCCGTGAGCCAGTTCTGGAAGTACGGCCCCGAGGAATTCCTGAAGCAGCCCGTCTACTCGCGCGATTTCCCTCCGTGCCGCCATTGCTGACGTTCTCTCGAAGGTGTGCGGCCCCTCTGACCCTCAACCGGGAGGAGTCATGAAGAAGACGACGACCTGTCTCAGTCTTGCTCTGGTCCTGCTTGCCCTCGCCGCCGGCGGCGGAGCGCTCGCGCCTTCGCCCGCGGGGGCTCAGGCCAAGCCCATCGTGTGGAACCTGCCCACGGTGGCGGCCCCGACCTACTACCACACCGTCAACTACAACGCCTGGGCGGCTAAGGTGAAGGAGAAGTCGCAGGGTCGGCTGGAGATCCGCGTGCATCCCGCCTCCTCGCTCTACCCCGGCCCGGAGCTGATCCCCGCCGTCCTCGACGGGCGGACCGAGATCGGGACCGTGCTCGCCTCGTACCTGACCGATGTGCTCCTCGAGACGGGTCCCCTGGAGCTGCCCTTCATGACGAGCGGCATCGAGGAGCACAAGAAGGCGGCGATGCAGCTCCGCCCGTTCTACACGGAGATGCTGGCGAGAAAGGGTCTCAAGCTCCTCTCCATCCACGCGTGGCCGTCGCAGCAGATCTTCTCGAGCGTGCCCATTCGCACGGTGGCGGACTGGAAGGGCAAGAAGATCCGCGTCTACGGCGCCGACTCCGCCAACGCCGCGCGCCTGCTGGGGGCGGCCCCCGTCAACATCGCCTTCGGCGAGGTGTACTCCGCCCTCGAGAAGAGGACGGTGGACGGGGCCATGACCTCGGCCACCAACGCCGAGCCCATGAAGTTCTTCGAGGTGGCGAAGTATCTGGACTACTGGTATCTGGCGGGGGCTGCTCAGGAATGGCTGGTGGCCAATCAGAAGGCGTGGGACGCCCTGCCCAAGGATCTGCAACAGGTCGTGCTGGACTCGATGAAGGAGGTCAATCTCGAGGAGAAGGAATGGCAGGACGCCATGGCCGCCGACGAGAAGGTCCGCAAGCGTTTGCCCGAGCTGGGCATGACCGTCATCGACCCGTCCAAGGAAGAGATGGAGAAGGCGCGGAAGATCGCCAAGGGCGCCTGGGACATCTGGCTCCAGCGCACGGGCGCCGAAGGTAAGCGCGGACTCGAGCTCACCCTCAAGGCCCTCGGACGGTAGTTGAATTTCGAGCTGAAACGCTGCCGACGAGCCGCAGGCGAGGAGAGCGGAGAGGCGAGGGCTGAATAAATTGAATTTCGAGCTGAAACGCTGCCCGCTGTTCGAGCGGAGCGGCGGCCCCGGGCCGTCGCGAGGCGAGAGCTGAATTGATTCCGTGAGCACCGAGTACATTCGCACGCTCTACCAGTACAGCGCGTGGGCGAACGGGCGCATCCTGGACACCGCGGCCCGCCTCGCCCCTGGCCAGCTCACCGAAGGCGCCGGCGCGAGCTATGGCTCCGTGCGCGACACCCTCGTGCACACCATGAGTGCCCAGTGGATCTGGCTCCAGCGCTGGAAAGGCGTCTCCCCGCGCGCCCCGCTCCGCGCCGACGACTTTCCCGATCTGCTCGCCATACGGACGCACTGGGCCGCCCTCGAGCGAGAGACGCGCGACTTCGTGGAGGGATTGGGTGAAGCGCAGCTCGCCCGGGTGATCAGCTACACGAATACCGTGGGCCAGGAATGGGCCTATCCCCTCTGGCAGATGCTGATCCATCAGGTCAATCACGCGACCCAGCACCGCAGCGAGGCGGCCCTGCTCCTCACGCAGATGGGCCACTCTCCCGGCGACCTCGATCTGCTCGTGTACATGGACGCCGTGAACGCGCGGAAGGACACGCCGGCGCCGCGAAGCGGCTGACCCGTCCATCTGCGCTTGGCTCGGGGCCGTCAGCCGCCCGAGGATCTGTCCCGCTCGCCTTACGTACCCGCACATCGGACTTGACAGCCCCGCTGTCCTTGGTGAATACTTATGCTGTATTATGAATATAAATTCTATCAACCTGGTCCGGCGACGCCGCGCGGCGATCCTCGAGGTGGTGCGGGAGCACACCGTGCGCTCGCAGGAGGAGCTCCAGCAGCTCCTCCGCCGGCGGGGCTTCACCGTCGCCCAGCCGACCCTGTCCCGTGATCTCAAGGACCTGGGTCTGGCGCGGACGCCCACGGGCTATGCCGCCTCCGCGCCGCCGTCTTCATTCGTGCCGGGGGCGCGCCGGGAGGCGGCCCTCGACCGTGCCCTCGCGCATTCCGTCCTGGCCGCGCAGGCGGCGGGGACCCTCGTGGTCGTCAAGACGCCCCCCGGGGAGGCGCAGCCGGTGGCCCGGGCCGTGGACGAGAGCGGCCTGCCCGGGGTGGTGGGAACAATAGCGGGAGACGACACGGTCTTCATCGCCACGCCAAGCCCGGCCGCCGCCCTCAAGGTCGAGCGCCGGCTGCGTGTCCCGCTGGCCGCCATCCCTCAGACCCGGCGTGCGCAAGCCTGAGCGCGCCGACCCACGAGGAGAACGATCCCATGCTCCACGAATGCCGCCCCGCCGAGCTGTCGATCACCAGCGACCCGTCGCGGCTCGACCTCGACCTGATTCATGGTTTCCTCTCACGGTCCTCTTACTGGGCCGCGGGGATTCCGCGCGAGCTGGTGGCCCGCGCCCTCCGCCATTCCACCTGCTTCGGCGCCTTCGACGGGAACGAGCAGGTGGGCTTTGCCCGCGTGATCTCGGACCACGCCACCTTCGCCTATGTCTGCGACGTCTTCGTGCTCGAATCCCATCGGGGACGCGGCGTGGGCAAGCAGCTCATGGCGGCCATCAAGTCGCATCCCGACCTCCAGGGCCTCCGGCGCTGGGTCCTCTTCACGCGGGACGCCCATGAGCTCTACCGCCAGTTCGGCTTCAGCGAAGCGCGCCATCCCGAGCGGCTGATGGAGATCCAGAGCGGCCCATACGCGGCGGCGGCATCCGGAAAAGAGGGAGCGCCCAAGGCATGAACAATGACCTGCGAGAGATCATGAAGGTCGCCGATCGTCCCACCCTCGTCATGGTCGAGGGCAAGGGATCGTGGCTCTGGGACCGCGACGGCAAGAAGTACCTCGATTTCGTGCAGGGCTGGGCCGTGAACTGTCTCGGCCATTCCCCCGCTGTCATCCTCGACGCCATCAACGATCAGGCCCGACGCCTGATCAACTGCAGCCCCGCGTACTACAACGAGCCCATGGCGAAGCTGGCCACGCTCCTGGCCGAGAGCACCGGTCTCGACGAGGTCTTCCTCTGCAACAGCGGCGCGGAGGCCAACGAGGGCGCGATCAAGCTGGCCCGGAAGTGGGGAAGCCGGCATCGGGGCGGCGCCTTCGAGATCGTCACCATGGAGCACGGGTTCCATGGGCGGACGCTGGCGACCATGGCCGCGTCCGGGAAGCCGGGCTGGGATACCTTGTTCCAACCCAAAGTGCCCGGCTTCCCGAAAGTGCCTCTGGGCGATCTCGAGGCGGTGCGCAAGGCCGTCACGCCCGAGACGGTGGCCGTCATGCTCGAGCCCATCCAGGGCGAAGCCGGAGTCTTCGTGGCCGCCGACGACTGGCTGCGCGATCTGCGGAAGCTGACGAGAGATCTGGGCATCCTCTTGATCCTCGACGAGATCCAGACGGGGATCGGGCGGACGGGGCGCATGTACGGCTACGAGCACGCCGGCATCGAGCCTGACATCGTGACCCTCGGCAAGGGCCTCGGGGGCGGCACCCCCATCGCCGCGCTCGTCGCGTCCGCGGGCGCCAGCGTCTTCGAGTATGGCGACCAGGGCGGCACCTTCAACGGCAACGCGCTCATGGCCGCGGTCGGGTGCGCCGTCGTGACGGCCGTGGGGGCCCCGGGCTTCCTGGATTCGGTCGTCACGAGCGGTCGCTATCTCACCGAGGGGCTGGGCGCGCTCTCCGCGGAGCTCGGCCATGGCGAGGTCCGGGGCCGCGGGCTCCTCGTGGCCCTCCAGCTGCAGGGGCGCGATGCCGCGAAGATCGCTCGAGCCGCCCTCGATCGTGGGCTGCTCATCAACGCCCCGCGCCCCGACACCCTACGCTTCATGCCGTCGCTGACCGTGTCGCGCGAGGAGATCGACGAGATGCTGGAGCGGCTCCGGGGGAGCCTCGAGGCGGCTACTTGATGTAGTAGCCCGAGACCCTCCACGAGCCGTCTTTGTCGAGCATGGGCGTGATGGTCTCGACGGCGGCGGCCTTGTTCTCGAAGGCCGTCTCGTACTGGATGACCACGTATTCGCCGTCGGGCGCGCCGGGCAGGGTGCGGGCGAAGGTGGCGGACTTGAGGGTGCGCGACTTCAAGGTGCCCAGCGGTGAGCGCGCGGCGCGAACCGTCTTCTCCCAATCCGCCTTCGTGATCGCCGTCTTGAAGAGGGTGGATGCGCCATTCCAGCTTTCGGCGTACTTCCCGCTGTCCGTCAGGGCCAGCCATGCCTTGGCCGAGGCTTGCGCCTTGGGGACGGCATCGGATTCGGCAGCAGAGGCGGGGAAGGCGCCGAGGAGGAGGGCGACAAGTGCGGTGCGGACGTATTTCACGATTGGCTCCTTTGTAGACGAGGATAGCCCCGTCCCCCGGCCGGACCCAAGATTCACGCGCGACTCCATCGAATGAGCACCCAGGCCGCCGCCCTGGCACTGGGGCAAGTTGCGAGCCAGATCGACTCAGCCCTCGCCTCCGGCTTCGCCTCGGCTCGAACTGCCACGCGCGAGCGGGCCGGCAGCCCGAGGCGTACCTGGGTGTACGTTGAGGGTTGCCGGCCCGCTCGCAACGAAGTATGGCGAAGCAAATTGACCCAGTGCCGCCCGGTTTGACCCGTGGCCACCGATCTGGCACGATCAGCGCCGTAGCCGAGCCCCAGTCCGCCGAGGCAGTTGAGGGAGCGCCATGAAGCCATTCGTGATCAACCGCTACGGCCGTATCGTCTTCCCCTTCAACTTCTTTCCGGAGCTGGACTTCTCCACCTTCCAGACCCTCGAGCAGTTCGCCGCCGTCATCAAGCGTGACTTCGAGGAGAAGGCGCCCACGGAGGCGGACATCGCCGCCCGCGTGGAGTCGCACGGCTACAAGGGGCGCTTCGATCTCCTGCGCGATCTCGCCTTGCACCTCTTCTGGGTCAACCGCTACGCCATGACCATGTACGAGAAGCGCCCCACGCGCTGGCGCGACGTCGCCCGCCACCGAGACGATCTCTTCTTGCCCGTGTTCGCGGTCCGCGACGGTGACGAGATGACGGCGGCCATCGACAGCGCCTACCGGGCCCTGCCCGCGACATGGGACGAGGGAACGGAGGACAAGATCTGCCGTGTCCTCCTCGATCTCTTCCGCCACAAGAAGGGCGCGGGGGCCGAGCTGCCCGCCATCAAGCCGACGGTGGGCGAGCTCCTCGCGCGCCCCAAGAGCCTGACCTACCATCTGCTCGCCCACGATCCGGACTATCCGGGCTATGGCCACGACGACATCATCGAGTTCGCCCATGCCGTGCCGGAGCTCGAGGCGCTCATGCGGCAGGCCATGGTCCTCCACAACCAGTACCGGTGGGACCGCGCCAAGACTCGGCTCACCGAGGTAGGACAGCTCCACGACGACGATTTCGTGGTGGTGTTCCACCCGCGCAATGACGAGGTGATGCACTTCATCCGCCGCGTCAACGGCGTCCATCGGGTGCGCCCGCGGCGGCCCGCGCCCGCCCCGTCGTGCCGACCCCTCCGACCCTACGCTCCCGTGGATGTCCGGGCGCGCTTTACCGTCATGCCTCGGATCGAAGCCGTGGCCGTCTACAAGGGTGAGCGCGCGTGCACGAATGACGATCTGGTCCGCAATGCCGCCTATTGCTGGTCGTCCATGACCGTCGAGGAGATCCGGCACAAGACGGGCATCGAGCAGCGGCTCTACACGGAGCTCGACCTGGACCAGATGGCGCTCCTGGCCGCCCAGCGGGCCCTCGAGAAATCTGGACGGCGGGCCGAGGAGATCGGCGCCGTGCTGTTCTGCTCGTGCACCAGCGTCAAGATGATGCCGTCGCTGGCTACCTGGCTGTCCGGCCAGCTCGGCATGTTCCAGACCCACGCCTCGTGCGACATCGTGGCCGCGTGCGCCGGGCTGCCCTACGGGCTCAGCGAGGCCGTGCGGCTCCTGCAGGAAGTGGAGCGGCCCGTTCTGATCGTGTGCGGGGAGAAGTTCTCGGACAAGATCGGAACGGTGAGGACCTCCCGGATGATCTTCGGCGACAGGGCCGCCGCCATGGTGGTGGGGCCGGCGCCGGCGGGGGCCGCGCCCGATGTCGAGATGCTGCAGACGTATGCGAGCGGCCCCATGTCGGAAGTGGACTCGATCATCTGGCCCAACCCGGACTTCGACAACAACATCACCGTGTACGGGCCCGAGGTGCGGGCCCTCGTCAAGCGCTACCTGGGCCAGATGCTGGACGAGCTCCGCGACCTTCCGCATCCGGACGGCGCGCCCGGCGCCTCGCTCCTCGACGCCATCGACCTGATCGTTCCCCACCAGGCCAACAAGACCATGGTGGTCAATATCGCCAGGGAGGCCGGGGTGGCCGCCGAGCGCCTCTACTTCAATATCGAGCGCGTCGGGAATACCTCGTCGGCCAGCATTCCCATCGCCCTGCACGATGCCGTACGTGAGGGCGTGATCGACCGACCCATGCGAGTCTTCGCCCCGGGCTTCGGTGCGGGCGCGGTGGGCGGCTACGCGGTGCTGCGCGTCGATCCCGCGGTGGTGGCATGAGCTCGGAGCGCCCCGTCATCGACGCCGACGACACCACTCGAAAGGAAACGGTATGGCCGCCTATGTGATCACTTTCCTGGAGGTCACCGATCCGGAGGCCTTCGAGGCGTATCGCAAAGTGGCGGGGCCGACCTTTGCGCCGTTCGGGGGGAAGCCAGTGGTCGTGGACGGACGCTTTGAGGTTCTCGAGGGCATGGTGTGTCCGAAGTCCATCGTGGTCATCGAGTTCGAGACCCTGGAGCAGGCCAAGCGGTGGTACGCCTCGCCCGAGTACGCGCGGAGCATACCCATGCGCCAGCAGTCGGCCAATACGAGCCTCATCCTCGTCGACGGGGTTCCGGCCTCGTCGCCCGTATCCCCCGTGCGATGATACGAAGACGACGGGCAGCTATCTGGAAATGAGCGGAGGTTTTCATGGCGACGTCAGAGACCTTCGAGATCACCAAGACCGAGCCCGAGTGGCGCCGACTTCTGACGCCCGAGCAGTTCCGGGTGCTGCGCCAGCACGGGACGGAGCGTGCCTGGTCGAGCTCGCTCGACAAGGAGTACGGGCGGGGCTCGTTTGTCTGTGGCGGCTGTGAGCTGCCCCTTTTCGCGTCGGACACGAAGTTCGACAGCGGCACGGGCTGGCCGAGCTTCTGGGCCCCCATCGAGGGGGCGGTTCGGACCTCGACCGACCGCAAGCTCTTCATGGTCCGCACGGAAGTGCATTGCCGCCGGTGCGGGGGGCACCTGGGTCACGTCTTCGACGATGGTCCCAAGCCGACGGGCTTGCGGTACTGCATGAACGGGGTGGCCTTGAAGTTCCTGGGCGCCTGAGCGGGCGCGAGCCGAGGCCGGACATGACCCCGCGCGCCGTCGAAACCGAGCCCTTCAACAATGTCGCCCGCTATGAAGCCCTCATGGACGTCACGCGCAATCGCATGACCAATCGCGCGTTCGCGGCCTACGAGGTGCCGCGTGCGCATTTCGAGCTGATCCTCGAGGCAGCGCGACATGCTCCGTCGGGGGCGAACGCGCAGCCGTGGCACTACATCGTGGTGACGGATCCCGGCATCAAGCAGATGATCGGCCAGTGCTTCGTGGACGAGCAGCAGCACCGGGCCCGGCTGCACATGGGCTTTCCCACGCCGAACTACCATGGGGTGAAGACCGCGCCCGGGCTCATCGTGATCGCCGCGGACTTCCGGTTCATCCGGGCCTTTCCCGTCCTCAACGACGGCTCGGACCTCGACCGGCGCTACAAGCAGAACGCCGAACGGATCCTGCTGCAGTCGGTGGCGGCGTCCACGATGTCGGCGCACCTGGCGGCCGCCGCGCTGGGGTATGCGGTCTGGTGGATCACGGCGATCGGGCAGGAGGACATCCAGAGGAAGATCAGGCCGCTCCTCGGCGTGCCGGAGGAGCTGGCCATTATCGACGTCATGTGCTTTGGGCCACCCCTCAAGCCCTCCTACAAGCGCTGGAAGAAGCGGCTGGACCAGATCATGAGCTGGGACCGCTTCGATCCGGCCAACTTCATGACGGACGAGCAGATCGACGAGTGGGTGAAGACCCAGCGCCACAAAGTGATGTACCGCGACGAATCCAAAATCGACTGAGTGCGGTTTCGCCGTGTCGGCGTTCCCTGTGAATGCCGGGCGGAGCTGGGGGGTGCCCGGCGGCGGGTAGCCGTCGTCCGCTCAACCTCCTCGCCTCGCGCGCCACCTCGCTCGGGCGCCTCCGCCTGCCCCCCATCCCCCGAGACGGGGGTCGCTCGCCGCCCCGCCTGCGGCGGGGACGACTCGCGCGGCGGAGGCGCCCTGCGCTTCGGGGCGCGCTACGGCTCGTCGGATTCGCTCCCGACGGCTACCCGCCGGCCGCCAGCCCCCAGCCCCGCCCTCCCGCTCCGCCCACGAACTCACGTGCACGAAGCTCGCGCGCTGTAGCGGCCATTGATCAGCGAGCGTGCGGCGGGAGGGGGCGGGGGCATCCCCCGTGGACCCGTATCTTCTGCGCGTTGCCGAAGAGTAAAACCTGAGTCTCGTGGCCAGTTAAGAGTGGTGAAGCGGGTCGCGAGTCAGCGTGGTCCGCGGGGGATGCCCCCTGCCCCACCCGGCGCATTGCCGGCACGTTCCTACCGTGCGGCGCCGGTCTTGGGTTCGGCGGGGGCGAGCTGGCCGTTCATGCCGAGGGGACCGTGGAACTTGCACGTGAAGGTCACGATGCCCGACGGCGGCACCGTCACGTCCACCTCGATGGTCTTCTTCGGCAGGATATCGCGGTCGATGTGCTGATCG
>DASYTI010000124.1 GCA_036002485.1 Candidatus Methylomirabilota bacterium
CTCGCACCCTGCGTCCCGTTACCTTCGATGGCACCCCTCAACGAAATGGTTGCAAAAAGAAAATGGTAGGCTCGGGCGGTATCGAACCGCCGACCTCTACCGTGTCAAGGTAGCGCTCTCCCCCTGAGCTACGAGCCTACACCGAAAAAGTACAAATGAGACTACAGGATAGCCGTCACGGCTGTCAAGCGCGGGACCCCGTCCCCCTTTCGGCCAAAGTCTCTGGAGGCTGGCCACAGAGGGGCTATTGAAGGAGCTGGAAGACCGAGGATTGCGCGCTGCGGAGACTGTAGACGAAGATGCCGATCACGGGCAGCACATCGCGTCGCATGGCATCGGGCAGGGGCGGGTAGCGCTGAGCCAGCTTGACCGCGTTCAGGGCGAAGGTGTCGAGGATGTTCTCCCCCGAGGACTCGACGATCTCGGCCTTCAAGAGCTGCCCGTCCTTGGCGATGTGAAACTCGATCACCAGCTTGCCGTGCAGCCCTCGAGTCTGGGCCTCGTAGGGATAGCCCCAGTTGGCATAGATCCGCTGCCTGACCTTTAGCATGTACTCGCGGTAGTTGGGGTCTGGCGTATCGAGAGGAACGGGCTGGCCCACCACGCCGCCCTGGCCACCCTGGAACCCGCCTCCGCCCCCCGGCTTGCGATACATCCCAGGCGGCGAGGCAGGCTGGGGCACCGAGGCCACGCGCGGCTCGCTGCCTGGCGAAGGTGCCGGCGGCTGCTGGCTTGGCTGCTGGGGCTGCGGCTGAGGCTCAGGCGCGGCCTTGGGCGTCTGGGGCAGCGCCTGAGCGCTCCTGCCCTCATAGGCAGGCTCCTCGCCCTTTGGCGTCGGCGGGACCGGCGGCGGCGCCGGCTTGGCGACCTCGCGCGGCTCGGGCGCTCGCGGCGCCGGCTTGGGCGCCTCGGCGACTCTGGGAGCCGGGGAGACCGGGCGGGCGGGCGGCGACGGCGGTGACTTGACCGCAGGCGGAGCGACCGGTCGTGGCTTCAAGGACTCGGCGACATCTGGGCCCGGCGGCCGCGCGGGATTGCCCAGCGGCGCGGCTTCCTTGGGCTTGTCGGGCGCGATATCGACAAAGAGCGGCTCGCCGCGATTGGCGATGACCGGCCCACTGAGCCCGCCCGAGAGAAGAAGAGCGACGCCGATGAGCGCGTGGAGAAGCAGGGAGACGAGTACCGTGACCACCAGATTCCGATTGGTCCGGTCCTCTGGCAGAAATTTCACGCCCCACGCCCACACGCGCCGTACCGCCTGGAATGCCCGCATCCGGTCGATTATAAGCTACATCCCCAACCAGGCAGTGCCCCCGATCTAGAGGCTGCGCCCAACGGCTTCGGCGACGGGGCGAAGCTCGCGCATGAGCTGGGCGAACTTCGAGGGCTTGAGCGATTGCGGCCCGTCGGACAGGGCCTCCTCGGGCTTGGGATGCACCTCGATGATGAGCCCGTCGGCGCCGCAGGCCACCGCGCCCTTGGCCATGGGGGCCACCAGGTCCCAGTGGCCTGTCCCGTGCGAGGGATCGACGACCACGGGCAGGTGGGACAGCTTCTTCAGCACGGGCACCGCGTTCAGGTCGAGGGTGAAGCGCGTGGATGTCTCGAAGGTGCGGATGCCGCGCTCGCAAAGAATCACGTTGGGATTGCCGGCGGCCAGAATGTACTCGGCGGAGAGCAGGAACTCCTGGATGCTCGTGGCCATCCCGCGCTTGAGGAGGACGGGCTTGCCCATCTCCCCCACCCGCCGCAGCAGGGTGAAGTTCTGGATGTTGCGCGCGCCGATCTGCAGGATGTCGGAGTACTCGGCCACCATCTCGGCGCTCTCCGTCTCGAGCACCTCGGTGACCACGGGCAGCCCCGTGCGCTTGCGCGCCTCCGCCAGGTACTTGAGCCCCTGCTCCTTCAAACCCTGGAAGGCATAGGGCGACGTCCGCGGCTTGAAGGCGCCGCCGCGCAGGATGCGGGCCCCCGACTCCTTGACGCGGTCGGCGACTTCGAGCACCTGGGCCTCGGACTCGACGGAGCAGGGCCCGGCCATCACCACGACGTCCTTGCCCCCGATGACCACCCCGTTGACGCGCACCTCGGACGGCTCTTGCCGCACTTCCCTGCTCGCCAGCTTGAAGGGCTGCTGGACGGGCATGACCGACTCCACGGTCTCCACCGCTTCCAGCAGGCGCAAATCCGGCCGCCCGCGCTCCTCGCCCACCGCGGCCACGATGGTCTTGAACTCGCCGCGGATGACGTGGGGGGCATAGCCCATCTCCGTCACGCGTCGACAGATGTCGTCGACGTCGCCGTCCCCGATGCCGCTCTTGAGCACGATGATCATAGTGATCTCCCCAGGACCGCGGCGAGGGGCCGGAGCTCGGCCATGAGCTTGCCGAACTTGTCCGGCTTGAGCGACTGCGGCCCGTCGGACAGCGCCTCGGCGGGATTGTTGTGCACTTCGATGATGAGCCCATCGGCCCCCGCGGCCAGTCCCGCCTTGGCCATGGCCGACACGTATTCCCAGTGGCCCGTGCCGTGCGAGGGATCGACGAGCACGGGGAGATGAGAGAGCTTCTTCACCACGGGGA
Source organism: Candidatus Methylomirabilota bacterium (assembly GCA_036002485.1). Classification (NCBI taxonomy): domain Bacteria; phylum Methylomirabilota (SeqCode); species Candidatus Methylomirabilota bacterium. The sequence goes on from DASYTI010000124.1 coordinate 2,583, forward strand.
TGGCGTTGAGATCGAGGGTGAAGCGCGTGGAGGTCTCGAAGGTGCGGATCCCCCGCTCGCAGAGGATGACATTGGGGTTCCCGCCGGCCAGCACGTACTCGGCGGAGAGGAGCCACTCCTGGATGGAGCTCGACATGCCGCGCTTGAGGAGCACGGGCTTGCCACATTCGGCCACCCGCTTGAGGAGCGAGAAATTCTGGATGTTGCGCGCGCCGATCTGCAGGATGTCGGCGTGCTCGGCGACCAGATCGACCTTGTCGGGCTCCATGACCTCGGTGACCACGGGCAGGCCCGTGGCCTTGCTCGCCTCGTGCAGGAGCTTGAGCCCTTCCTCCTCGAGCCCCTGGAAGGCGTACGGTGAGGTCCGCGGCTTGAAAGCGCCCCCGCGCAGCACGTGCGCCCCCCCGGCCTTGACGCCTTCGGCCACGGCGAAGAGCTGGGGGCGCGACTCCACGGAGCACGGCCCGGCCATGACGACGAGCGCCTTGCCTCCGATGGGCACGCCGTGGACCTTGAACTGCGTCGACTCCGGATGGGCCTCGCGGCTTGCCAGTTTGAAGGGCTGGAGGATCCGGACCACCGTCTCCACGCTGTCGAGGGCCTGCAGGGCCAGGAGCTGCTCCTTGGCGCGGTCGTCGCCCACCACGCCGATGATGGTGCGCTCCTCGCCGCGAGAGAGATGGGTCTTGAAGCCCAGGTCCCGCACCCGGCGTGAGACGTCCTCGATGTCCGCCTCGCTCGATCCTGCCTTCAGCACGATGATCATGGCCGTCCTCCCTGACCTCTCTGGTCAGAAAAGCAAAAACGCCACGGGTCGCTCGACCCGCGGCGTCTGTCTGCTCACTTGGCCACGGGCGGGCGGCTCGTCCACCCCGTGGCTCCTCGGTTCAGCTCATGGGAGCCAGTGGGCAGACGTGGGGAAAGTAAAAATAGCCCCACCCGCCCTGCGCGCTCCCGATCCCCACTCCGTTCACCGGCCTGATACCTCCCATGAAGAAAGTGCCGCCGACTCTACTTGGTCCGCGCCAACATGTCAAGTTCCCGATCCCGGGGTCTCCCCGGAGCCTGGCTCGTCATCGGCCGGGGTCCGCCCCTCCATCCAGGCCACGAGCCGGTGCCGGTAGTAGTAGAGCGGGATGGCCACGGCGGCCACCACGGCCGTGAGCACCGCGACTTCGAGATAGTGGCCGGAGGCAGTTTTCGCGCCCTGGGCCGACAGCACCAAGGTGCCGGGCACCCGCCCCAGGGACGACACGATGGCGAAGACCCAGAAGGGCATGGGCGAGAGACCGAAGAGATAGCAGACGATGTCCTTGGGCAGTCCCGGAATCAAGAAGATGATGAAGCAGACGATGGCGCCCTCGGCCTCCACGATGAAGCCGAGCTTCTGCCAGGTCTCTTCCTTGACGAGGTTCTTGACGTAGTGGGCGCCCAGCCACCGCCCGAGGGTGAAGGCCACGAGCGAGCCCACGGTGAGCCCGATGGTCGAGTACAGGAGCCCGAGCCATTGACCAAAGAGAAAGCCGCCGAGGATGCCCGTGGCCTCGCCGGGAATGGGCGAGATGATCACCTGCAGCGCCTGGAGCAGGATGAAGAGGATGGGGGCGAGGATGCCCCACTCCGAGAGCGTCTGCTTGAGGAATTGCTTGTCGACGTAGAGGCGGACGAGGTACTGATACGCGGGAGCATCCGTCCACACGAGCCAGGCACAGTACCCGATGATGGCCGCGCTCGCGAGCGTCGCGAGGACCCAGCGGGTGCGGGAGGTCAGAGCCGCGCTCCCGCCACGCGTGTCAAGCCGCGCCCGTTCCCGTCGCGAGGGGATCGGGATCGAAGCGCCCGAACCAGCCATAGCGCGGCCACCAGCGGGGCAGCACGGGCTGCCGCGCCGCGGCCTCGGCCAGCGTCACGAACCATCGCGTGGGCGTATGCTCCGCCATCCATTGCGCGACCCGCAGAATTCGATAGGGGACGCGATAGCCATCGACGATGGCGCGATACCGGTCGAGACCTTCCTGGATCCCCAGCCGCCCGTCCAGGATCTGCTGGACGATGCGCCCGCACTGGACCCCGAAGTAGAGCGCCGGCCGTATCCCCTCGGCCGTGAGGGGCAGGCACTGCCCCGCGGCGTCGCCCACGGCGAAGAGCCGGCCCACGGTGGGACGGAAGAGCCGGTTGGGAAAATAGGTGCCGTGATACGTGCTGCCCACGGTGCCGCAATCGCGCAGGAAACGCTCCAAGGCGGGCTTGAGCTTCGACAGGCCGACATAGGACCCGAGCCCGATCAAGCTGCCCTTGCCCACAGGGAAGACCCAGCCGAGTCCACGGGGGATCAGCCCGCGGTCGAGCCAGAAGTACAGGCCTTCCTCGGACAGGTCCGTGTGCGTTTCGAGGCCAAAGGAGAACTGTCCACGGGCCGGCGCCGTCGTGTTGCCGGAATTCACCACGGCCCCTCGCCAGCCAGAGCAGTCGATCACGACGGGCGCGCTGAAGCGTCCCTCCGTGGTCACGACGGCGCCGTCGTCCACGCCGAGCACCGACGTCCGGAGGAACCGGGCGCGCACCTTGCCGAGCATTCCATGGCAGAAGCGCTTGTAGTCGAAGGTGCAGAAGGGGACGGCCGAGAGGTCGTAGGTGACCGAGCGGGTGGGGCCGCGCACGGTGAGCTTGTCATGGACTTGCAACACGCTGTCGGCGACGCCGAAGGCTTCGGGCACCCACAGGGGCGTGCCGCACGCCGAAGTCTGCACGGCGCCGATCTCGTTGCGGTCGAGCAGCAAGACCTCGCCGTGAAGCTGCCGGGCCACTGCCAAGCCGGCGAAGCTGCCACCCACCACGATTGCGTCATAATTCCGGGTGGGCATGCTATCGGATAGTCCGATAGACGCCTGGGGAAGTCAAATATCGTCGCAGCTTTGCGTCGCACCACACGCGAATCAGTCGCTGTACAGCTCGACGGTATAGCCGTTCGGATCGCGGACATAGACGGCGGTGTGGCCTCGCCGGGCGCGGATGGGGACGCCGGCTTGCTTGAGCCGGGCGCGGAGACGGCGAAGACCGGCCGGGGTGACGGAAAGTCCGAAATGCCCGAAGCCGCCCGCTCGCGCGTCGAAGGGGCGGCGCGTCTTCACGAAGTTCAGGAGGTCGCCCCCGCCGGGCGTCTCGAGGAAGATCATCCCTGGATGCGGAAAGGCGATCTGCAGCCCTAACACGTCTGTGTAGAAGCGCTCCGTGGCGCGCAGATCGCGCGTCTTGAGCGCGAGGTGCCGGAGCCCGCGGCGCCCGGAAGACGGCGATGCGCTCACGGCCGCCGACGCGGCGACGGCCCTCGCTTCGCTTTCGCTGCGCGCCGCAAGGTGGCCTCGCGCTCGACCGAGGCCGCCTCGACGGGCCTCTTGCTCTTCTTGTTCTTGCCGAAGCTTTTCCTGATGCCCATGGCGGGACCCAGTGTACCCCAGGGCGATGGCTCGATCATGCCGCCGCGGCCGGGCGGATGGCCTGGGGCTCGCGAAGGCGCCGATCCACCGTGGCCCAGTCCACGTTCCGAAAGAACGCGTCGATGTAGCGCCCCTTCTCCGTGGCGGCATAATCCCGCATGAAGGCATGCTCCCAGACATCCATCACGAGGAGCGGCTTGAATCCGGCGGGCACCCCGTCCTGGTGCAGGGTCACCCAGTGATTGGTCAGGCGGGCCGTCGCGGGGTCCTGGCAGAGCATCACCCAGCCCACGCCTCGCATCCCGCCGATGGCCCGGAAGTCCGTCTGCCATCGCTCGAGGGAGGCAAAGCCCTGCTGAAGCGCGGTGGCGATGCTGGAGCCCGCGGCGGGCCGCGGATCGGCGCCCGCGCGAAGGTTCGAGAAATAGTACTCGTGCAGGATCATGCCGTTGTACTCGTAGCCCAGGCGCCGCGTCAACTCGGCGAACTGGGTGTCCCGGCCCGAGGCGCGGCCCTGGGCGCGCAGAGCGGCCAGCTCCTCGTTGAGGATATTGACCTGGCGGACATAGCCGGCGTAGAGGACGAGGTGCTCGGCGATCTGGAGGGCCGACAGGCCGTCGAGCCCTTCGAGGTTGTCGAAGCGTTGCTCCTGATAACCAGTGGCGTGGGTATACGGCACGGCGCGCTCCTCCTCGCTCCGCGATCTCGCGGCGCCTCAGCGATGGGCCCTCACTAGAGACTACGAGCGAAGCATGAGAGAAGGATGAGAGCGGAATGAGAAGGGCGCATTTCGAGCTGAGACGGGGCCGCTCTTCGAGCTGAGCGGCGAAGCCGTGAGGCGAGGGCTGAGTGGATACCGCACGCGTGGCAGTTCGAGCTGAAGGGCGAAGCCATGAGGCGAGGGCTGATTTATCTAGGAGGCGATCTTCCTGCGACGAACTCGCCGGGGCGCTCGCCGGGCATCAGAGCCGTCCATGAGCAGCCGCTTGGCCACGAAGTACTTCTTCGGGTGGCGTCGGTTCTCGCGGGCGCGTTCACGATAGCGCTCGAGCTGCCGCTCGAGGGCGGCCATGACCCCGTCGAAGGCGAGGCGGGGCGTGGCGGCCACGTGCTCGATGTGAATGGCGGGACGGTAGGGGACGCGAAGGTCCACCGCGCATCGCAAGGCCAGGCCGCCCTTGGGACCGTCGTCATCGAAGAAGGTCACGCGAGCTCTGATGGGGGCGACCTTGAGTGTCTCGAGCGCCTCGGCCACGAGCTTGCCGACGCGCGCCCGCAGCGTCTGATCTCTCTCTATCCCCTGGATGTCGACTCTCATGGCTCTCCTCCGCCGACCCTCATGCTTTTCGCGGGGCCGGCCCCCGGCGGGAGTCACCGTCTCCATGGTAGACAATTCCCTCGACGCGCGAAAGGGCGACGTGACGCGGTCCGGGGAGGAGGGCGACGCCGGTTATCGGCCGCGCACGGTCAGCACGGGACATCTGGCCCCGGCCACCACGCGGGAGGCGACACTGCCGAGAAAGAGCCTCGCCAGGCCCGTGCGTCCATGCGTACCGATCACGATGAGGTCGGCCTTTCGGCGGCGCGCCGCCCGGATGATCTGATCGTCGGCCACCCCTTCGAGCAGCATCCCCGTCACCCGAGCGCCCGATTTCCGCGCCTTGGCCTGAAGGGCGCCCAGCCGCTTCTCGGCGTATTGTCGCGCCGAGGCCTCGAGGTCTTCGTAGACCTGGGGCGCGACATAGCCCTCGCCCCCGATGGGCATGGGCGGCGCCAGCACGTGAAGGAGGAAGAGCTGGGCATGATCGGCTCGGGCCAGGGCCACGGCCCGCGCAAACGCCGCGCTCGAGGCACGCGAGAAATCGGTGGGATGGAGAATTCGGCGCCACATGCTCATGAGTGACCCCCCGGGAACGTGGACTCTCACCGGGAGAATAGCACGCGCGCGCGCGCGGCCGGGCGCCGCCCTCAGGGTCGGCCATGGCGTCCTGCATGCTCGCCTCCGTATTCCATGCGGTAGCGCGTGCGGCGGGCGGCCTCGAGGGCCGGGGTGCTGAGCGAGAGCGTGGCGGTGGCCCCGGGCTCAATCCTCGACGGCACGGGCATCGCGCTTTTCGCCCAGAGGATCTTGCCGAAGAAATCGTAGAACTCCACGGTGACGCGCACCACACGAACGGGGCGCGGCCCGCTGTTCTTGAGGAGGGCAATGTGCTGGACGGAGAGCGCGTGGTGGGCGCCGGGCTTTTTCTTGGCCGCGGCCGGCGTGCGCGTTTCCTGGACGACCCTGACCGGATCGCCATCTGTTCCGGAAGCCCCGGAAGGGAAACCCGCGAAGGTCAGGAGGAGCGCAAAGACGGAGCAGAGACACCTCATGCTCCGGGAAACTAGACGGTCCGCGCGACCCCGTCAATGTCCCGAGTTCGATACAGAGAGCCCGGGTCTTCGTCGCGTATACTGCGGCGCATCCTGACTCCGCAACGCTCGGGGAGGAGGTGTTGAATGCTGACCGCGCAGGAGATCATCGAGCGGCTGGGCCTTCGGCCGCATCCCGAAGAGGGAGGCTTCTTCGCCGAGACCTATCGGGCGCCGGACCGTCTTGCCGCTCCGGCTCTGCACCCGCGCTATGGCGGCCCTCGCGCGGTCAGCACGGCCATCTACTATCTGCTGACGCCCGACACCGTCTCCGCCCTGCACCGCCTGGCCTCCGACGAGGTCTTTCACTTCTACCTGGGAGACCCCGTGGAGATACTCCACCTGCGGCCCGATGGCACGCATCGCACCCTGACCCTCGGACAGGATCTGGCCGCCGGCATGGTGCCTCAGGTGGTGGTGCCCGCGGGAGTCTGGCAGGGCGCGCGGTTGGTGGCCGGAGGGAAATGGGCGTTGCTCGGCTGCACGGTGGCGCCCGGCTTCGAGTTCGCCGACTACGAGCACGGGCGCCGCGAGCCGCTCGCGCGAGCGTATCCCGCCGCCCGCGATCTCATCGCCGCCCTCACGCGCTATGATAGCGGTCATGACACGCGCTGAAGGCGGCTCGCACCGGGTGCTCTGGGGGATGGCCCTGGCCGTCATCGTGCTGGCGGCCTTCTTCGGAGGCATGCTCGTCGAGCGCCTGCGTCTCGACGCCAAGCGGGACGAGGTCATCCAGCGCTACAATCGCGTGCTCCAGGAGTACCGCGAGCAGCAGATGCGCTCCGAGAAGTCCGTGGCGCGCTAGGCGGACGGGGTCTGGTCGTACTTGAGGACGCGCACTTTCTCCATGGTGATGAGCCCGCCCCGCATCATCCCGTCCACGGCCGGCAACACGGCGTCCAGCCGCTCCTGCGAGTCCACGACCTCGATGACGAGCGGCAGATCGGCCGACAGCCGCAGGATGTTTGCCGTGTGCACCACCGAATTTGCGCCGAAGCCCGCCACGGCCCGCAGCACGGTGGCCCCCGCCAGGCCTCGCGTTCGAAACAGCTCGAGCAGCGCGGCATGAAGCGGGCGGTGCTCCCAGCGGTCGCTCTCTCCCACGAAAATGCGCATCAGGACCTGCTCTCCGTCCAACTTCCGCATGGCTACAGTCCTCCCTTCCACCCGACCACGACCCGTCCCAGGGTAAGGCCGAGCACGCAGACGACGAGGCAGAGACCGGTCGTGAGCACGACATTGGCGGCCGCCCCCAGCCACGATCCATTCTCGATCAGGCTGATGGTCTCGTAGGAGAAGGACGAGTACGTCGTGAAGCCGCCCATGACCCCGATGGTCAGCACGAGACGCGTCGTTTCTGGAATGGCGAGGGTCGTGAGTCCCACCTGCTGAACGAACCCGATCAGGAACGAGCCGAGCACGTTGATGAAGAGGGTGCCATAGGGAAACTCGGAGCCAAGCCAGCGCGCGGCCAGTCCGCCGATGAGGTATCGGGCGCCCGTGCCGACGGCGCCGCCCAGACAGATCAGCAGAAGGCGCACGGGGCGCGCTTCAGTCGAGAGGCGGGCGCCGCGCGGACCAGGGTTGCGCGGCCTCGAAGGCGGCCGAGGCCGCGAGCACGGCGCGCTCGGCGAAGCGGCGTCCCACGATCTGCAGTCCGACGGGGAGCCCAGACGCCGTGACCCCCACCGGGACGGTGGCCGCGGGCTGCCCGGTGAGATTGAACGGAAAGCAGAACGGCATCCAGCCCAGTGGTGACACGGGCTCGCCGTTGATCTCCTTGACGGCGGGGCGAGCAACGGGGAAGGGCGGGACGGCCACCGTGGGCGTGATCAGGAGATCGAAGCGCGCGAGAAAGCGGTGCACCTCGGTCCATAGCTCCTGGCGGCCACGGACGGCGGCCAGGTACTGTTCGATGGTGATCGTCCGCCCGTGCCTGAGGACGGCCGCGAAGCTCTTGTCGAGCTGCTCGGCCGCGTCGTCGAGCCGCCCTCCCCACGCCGCGTGCGTCTCGGCGGCCCCGATCGTCCGGAAGATTTCCTCCGGGTCGTCCCAACCCGGCCTGACGACCTCGACATGGCAGCCAAGGCTCTCGAATTGCTCCGCGGCCTCGGCGCATCGCTCGGCGACCTCCGGATCCACGCGGGCGTAGCCCAGATCCGCCGACCAGCCGATGCTGAGCCCTTCGAGCCCGCTCTCGCAGGCGGCCAGAAAGGGCGGCCCGCTGTCGGCGGGCAAGGACCAGCGGTCGCGGTCGTCGGGCCCCGCGAGGACGTCGAGCATGAGGGCGGCGTCGCGCACCGTGCGCGCCATCGGCCCCGTCACGGAGAAGTTCTGCCATCCGGGAAAACCCGGTCCGTGGGGCACACGCCCGAAGGAAGGCTTGAGACCGTAGATCCCGCAGAAGGCCGCGGGGATCCGGATCGACCCGCCGCCGTCGGTGCCGAGGGCGAGCGGGCCCATGCCCGCGGCGACGGCGGCCGCCGCGCCCCCACTCGAGCCGCCCGGCGTGAGGGGCAGGCTCCAGGGATTGCGCGTGATGCCGAAGAGTGGATTGTCGGTCACGCCCTTGTGGCCGAACTCGGGCGTGTTGGTCTTGCCGAGGATGATGGCGCCCGCGCCTTTGAGACGCTCGACGGAGACGGCATCCTCCTCCGGCACATGGTCGGCGAAGAGGCGCGAGCCCCCCGTGGTCAGGACGCGCCGGGTGAAGACCAGGTCCTTGATCGAGACGGGCACCCCGTGAAGCAGGCCGAGCTCCTCGCCCGTCATCACGGAGACCTCGGCGGCCTGCGCGGCATCCCGCGCGTCCTCGGCGGTCATCGTGCAGTAGGCGTTGAGGGTGGGGTTGAGGCGCTCGATACGCTCGAGCACGGCGTCCACCACTTCGACGGGAGAGATCTTGCGCGCGCGGATCAGCCCGGCGAGCTCGAGGGCGGGCAACCAGACGAGATCGTCGGCGGCCATCGGGCTAGCGAACCATCCGAACAACGAAGGGCTGGCGCGGCACGACCTCGGCGCACGCGGCACACCGCACGGCAGCGCCGATCAGGAGAGCACGCACGCGTCGGATTGTATCATCATCACGACCATGGACCCCGCCGCCCCCGCCCGCCTGGCCGCCTGGCTCGACCGCGCGGAGATCCTCGCCCTGGATCCTCCACGCCTCGAAGCGCTCCGCGACTCGCTGGGCGGAGCCGATCCGCCGATCTGGGCCGGACGCTGGGGCGCGCTCGTCGGCTTCGAGGCGGGATCGGCGCACCGGCGCCTCGTGCAGTTCGGTCGCCACGGCGATCTGGTGACCGCGCTGCGATGGACGGGGAAAGGCGAGCTGCGCTGGGCCCGCTGCCGCACGGCCGCGGGCGCCTGGATAGGCGTGGAGCCGGGCGCGGCCATGCATCCGGCCTGGGGCCGATCTGATCAGCTCTGGCTCCTGGACGGCACGGAGCCCTGGCGTCCCGTCGAGCGCCTCACCGTGTTCCGCTCGCTCGACTGGGCGCGGCTCGACCATATCCCGCCCTTGGCCGAGCCCCGCCGGCTGCTTCCCGGCGCGGGCAGCGCCGTGCTCAATCTCATCGCCGGGCTCATGAAGGACCAGGGCGTGGCGCGCGTGCGTTATCGTGGTCCCTTCCCCTCGGAACAGCTCTTCACCACGCTCCTGGAATGCTTCCGCTACGACCCGCGCCAGAGCCTGCCCCTCGAGCGCTTCGTGGCGGACGGCGGGCTCGACTGGCTCCCGGCGCCGTATGAGAGCCACCGGGTCGCGCCCTGGGTGATCGTGAACTTGCGCGAGGGCATCGACACCGTGACAGCCGACGGCATCACCTTCTCGCGCCCGGACTGGCAAGGCGTCGTGCGTCGCGAGCCGCGCGTGGTCCGGGTGGACGGCGAGCGGGTACGCTGCTCTTTCTGGGTCCTGGGCGGCCCGCTCGAGGACCGGCTCGTGCTCGACCAGGCAGGGGAAGTGCTGGAAGCCCCGCCGGCTCGCGAGCCTGAATCGGCGCCCGCCCTCCTGCCGCCCGTCTGGAACTCGGCCCTGGCCGACCTCATCGCGCGGGAGAGCGCGGCGCCCCTCGTCCCCGTCATCAAGGACGTGCTCAGGGATGTGGCCATCGAGTGGGGGGCCGTGCCCGACGATCTGCTTCGCGCCTGGGATCGCCGCATCCGCTTGAGCGTGAGACTGCGAGAGGCTGGGCAGGCCTCCCTCCGGAGCGCGGCCCCGGGACAGGAGCGAGCGGAGCAGGCCCTCCGCTTCATTCTGGAAGTGGCCCGTCTCCTCGGCCCCGAGATTCGGGCGCGCGCCCAGGCGCTTCTCGAAGCCCTGCCCGAGAGCGAGCAGCGGCAAAGACTGGAAGCGGCCCCCGTCGAGCTGCCGGAGGCCCTCGACGAATCCGTGGGCAAGCTGATCGCGCTCGTAGCGCGAGGGGCCTAGGTAGCTCGGAGCTTGTCCCCTAGGCGTGCTTCGCGGAGAGAATCAACCAGGCGTTCAGACCGACGAAGGCCACCACGGACAGGAGCGACAGGGTGAAGTAGGCGAGGTAAACGACTTCCTGCCGCCTGAACCGCCCCACGGCCAGCCGCTTCAGGAAGGTGCCGCGCATGAACTGGGACGACTCCTGGGAGAGGCGCGGCATGCCCACGGCGTCCTCGAGCACGTGGTAGCCATCCATCTCGAGGAAGGAGAAGGGATAGATGCACACGATGAAGGACTGGAGCTGCAAGACGGCCGAGGCGGCCACGCAGGCCTGCAAGAGCCCCGGCCCGAGCGCGTTGGCCCAGATCACGCCGAGCATTCCCAGGACGAGGTGGACAGTGGGCCCCGCCAGGGCATTCACCACGCGCGCGCGACGAGACGCCATGAAGAGGTCGGTGACGTCGGCATAGAAGGTGGGCACGATCATGTGGTGGATGATGAAGCCGACTTCCTTGACGCGGCGGCCATAGTGCACGCAGGCCAGGGCGTGCACGAGCTGGTGAAGGGCCACCGTGAGGAAGAAGGCGAGCTTGAGGGCGATGATGGCCACCACGGCGTGATGGCCGAGGGCAGAGCTGATCGCGGCGAGATCGTTCCAGAGGTTAATGAGGGCGCGCGTGCCGAAGCCCGTCAGCACGACGAGCCCGACGACGGCCGCCGGCGTGAAGAGCAGCCAGCCGCCCCAGCGGTGGATCCGCTCGAAGAGGTCGTTCCAGCGTCGGCTCGCCACGTTGAGCCGCTCGATGGCGTGCAGCCCGGCTTCCATGGCCCGCGCCGCCGGATTGCGGCGATTGCGCGCGAGAATCTCGTGCAGGCGAGACATCGGCCGCAATGTGAGGAGATCGGCGAGCAGGAGCTTGCGGATCAGCTGGGGAATCTTCTCGAAGTCGAAGGAGCCGTACCGCCTCACGTAGGCCACGGCGATGTCCTGCATGCTCGCGCGGCCGTCCATTTGCTGCCAGAGGAAGCGCTCCTCGTCGTCCAGCTGGAGGTAGTTCTCCGCCCGGCGACTCTTGAGCACGTACTTCTTCGTGCCGGGAACGCCGGACGGCAGCTGGGCCAGCTCCCACTGATTGTCCGGCAGCCGCTGCGGGCGGAGCTGGAGGTAGGCGGCGGGGCTCGAGATCTCCCGTGTCTCGTAGCTGTCTCCGTCCTCCGAGCGGACAAGGAGCTTGAGCCGGGCCGGCGGACGGGGCGTCGTGCCCGGAGCGGTGAATCCGGCCTGGGAGCCCGGGTCGCTCACCGGGGCGGACCTCCGGCCTTGCGGTCGGCGTCGAGCCCCGTCGCCTCGAGTCCCCAGCGGGTAACCTCGCTCACGAGCTGGCTCGACTGGTCGAGCCGGCGGATCAGCACGACCACGAGCTGCTGGAAGAGTCGGGCGGCATCCTTTGGATTGGCCTCGATGAACTCATTGATGCTCTTCCGGTCCAGGGAGAGGAGCGAGGCCTCGTTCTCGGCCTGGATGGTCGCCGTGCGGATGGGCTCGTCGCCGAACACGCTCATCTCGCCGAAGACATCGCCGGCCTGGAGTCGGCTCAGGATCTGCTCCACGCGCCCGCTCACGACCTTGGAGACCAGGATGATGCCGGAGCGAATGAAGAACATCTCCTCGCCCGGGTCGCCCTCACGAAACAGCACCTCGCTCTTGCGCAGGCGGCGCTCGCGGAGCCGCGGCCAGAGCGCGACGAGCTGGGGTTCCTCGAGGTCCTTGAGGAGGCTGATCTCACGGAGGAAGGAAAGGTCGGCCGACTTGGCCACGTGGTGGAATCCGCGCTACATGGCCCAGCGTTTCATGAGCACGGCCTTGGCGGCGCGCGCGCGCTCGGCTGTGGGCGCCTGTCCCACCCGGCCCAGAGCCTGGACCACCATCGCGCGCTCGTCATCCGAGAGCACATAGTCGGCCAGGGTCGCGCCGGGGTCGCGCACGAGCTCGTCCAGGAAGTCCGGATCGGTCATGACCCGTCCCACCAGGTCCCGGAAACCCAACGAATCCATACGCCCCCTTAGGTCACGTGATGACCCCGGCGGGTGTGGACATCTTGGCCACCGCCTGAGATCTCTGAACGCTCCCGGCCGCCTCGCTGAGCCGACTCGGACGTAAGCCGCAGTATAGCCTAAGTTGCGGCAATCCTTGAATGGCGCTCAAAGAAGGCGGGAAGAGGGAGAATCGGGAGGCAATGGGAATGTGAAGTGCGTTCGCGAGAGACGGAGGCCGAGATTCTCTACGACGAATCCGCGATCGGCGCCGGATTATTTCGGGCCGACCGTGACCTTGCTGCTGGCGCCGCTCACGGATACGAGCGCCGTGGCCGACGAAGCGTACTGGATGGCGCCGAGGCTCGGGTTCCTGACGGCCCCGTCGGCGATGGAGACATTGGCGGCCGTGGCCCCGTTCAGCAG
>DASYTI010000125.1 GCA_036002485.1 Candidatus Methylomirabilota bacterium
TCCAGGCGCAGCTCGCCAAGATCGGCCTCAAGGTGCGCATCGAGCTGGCCGATTTCCCGACCTTCCGCCGGCGCTGGCTGCAGGAGCGCCAGTGGGACCTCGTGCAGATTCAGTGGGACGCCGACCTCGACCCCGACGAGACGCTCTATCCCGAGCTGCACTCGACGGAGACGTGGAATGCCGGCAAGTGGGTGAACAAGGATTTCGACCGCGCCGTCGAGCTGGCGCGGGAGGAGAACGACTTCAAGAAGCGGAAGAAGTACTACGACGATTCCGTGCGGGCCCTCCTGGAGGATGCGCCGGTGGCCATCCTGCTCCACGTCAACGAGCAGAAGATCCACCACAAGTACGTGAAGGGCTTCCAGATGATCCCGGCCGGCCTGATCGACATGCACCGCGTCTGGCTCGACCGGGCCTGAGGCGCCTCCGACCTCCCGGTGCTCGCGGCCGTCGGCGGGCGGATGCTCGTCGCCGGCCGCGAGCCCGGGTGCATCCCGCTCGATCTCGTCGAGCGGGTCATCGGGCGCAGGGCTCGGGATTGACAATCTCCCGCTTTTCCCGATAATCCCCTCACCTTCACCGTCCTCTTGTTTCGCCCGAGCCCGCGACGCAGGGGAGGTTACACCATGAGCCGACGGTCCCTACTCGCCGCCCTGCTCCTCACGCTATGCGTCTGGACACCCGTGGCCGCTGCCCCCGAGGGCCAGTTGACCTGGGCTGTCCACGTCTCCCTCGCCCCGGCATGGTTCGACCCGGCGGAGACGGCCGGGATCATCACGCCCTTCATGTTCCTCTACGCCATCCACGATGCGCTCGTGAAGTCCATGCCCGGGAACGCGCTGGCCCCGAACCTGGCGGAGTCCTGGACCGTCTCCCCGGACTACCTCGTCTACGAGTTCGTGCTGCGCAAGGGGGTGAAGTTCCACAACGGCGAGCCGGTGACGGCCGAGGACGTCAAGTTCTCGATGGAGCGCTACCGGGGCGCGGGGGGAGGAATCTTCAAGGCGCGGATCACGAGCATCGACGTGGTGGATCCGCACCGGGTCCGTTTCCGCTTCAAGCAGCCGTGGCCCGACTTCATGACCTTCTACGGCACGCCGGCCACGGGGGCGGGGTGGATCGTGCCGAAGAAGTACGTGGAGAAGGTCGGCGACGACGGCTTCAAGAGGGCGCCCGTGGGCGCGGGGCCCTACCGGTTCGTCTCCTTCAATCCGGGCGTGGAGCTGGTGCTCGAGGCCTTCGAGGGGTACTGGCGCAAGACGCCGAGCGTGAAGCGGCTGGTGTTCAAGTCGGTGACGGAGGAGGAGACGCGGCTGGTCATGCTCAAGCGCGGCGAAGCGGACATCGCCTACTCGATCCGCGGCGCCCTGGCCGAGGAGCTACAGCGGACGCCGGGGCTCACCCTCAAGCCCAACTATCCGCCCGGCACCTTCTGGCTCGTCTTCCCCGAGCAGTGGACGGATCCCAAATCGCCGTGGACCGACCGGCGCGTGCGTCTCGCCGCCAACCATGCCATCGACCGGCCGGCCATCAACAAGGCGGAGACGCTGGGCTTCTCCAAGATCACCGGCAGCATCATCCCGGCCACCTTCGAGTTTTTCTGGTCGCCGCCCGTCCATGCCTACGATCTGGCGCGGACGAAGCGGCTCCTCGCGGAGGCGGGCTACCCCAACGGCTTCGACGCGGGCGACTACTACTGCGACGCCTCCTACGCCAACCTCGGCGAGGCGGTCGTCAACTATCTCAAGGCCGCGGGCATCCGCACGCAGCTCCGTCCGCTCGAGCGGGTGGCCTTCATCGCGAACAACCGTGACAAGAAGCTGAAGAACATAATCCAGACGGCGAGCGGGGCCGCCGGCAATGCCGCGACGCGCATCGACGCCTTCGTGGCCGCGGGCGGCACCTTCACCTACGGCACCTATCCCGACGTCGAGGGGCTGGTCCAGGAGCAGGCGAGCGAGATCGACCCGAAGAAGCGGGAGGCGATCCTCCATCGCATCCAGCAGCTCATCCACGACAAGGCGATGTTCGCGCCCATCTGGGAGCTGGCCTTCCTCAACGGCCACGGGCCGCGCGTGGCAGAGTCGGGCCTCACCCTCATCGCGGGGCACCCGTACTCTTCGCCGTACGAGGACTTGAGGCTCAAGGGCAAATAGGTTGCTCGGAGGGGGGCTCCGCCCCCCTTCCGAAGCCTCCCCCCGAATCGATTGCGCCGGCAAAGCCGGCGCTCGAAGCGAAACATACTGGCTCGCGAGGGCGCGGAATTACTCGGACAAACTCCTAGGTACGAGCGGCGGTGACGAGGGCGGCGAAGAGACGGCGGGCGGGCTCGGAGTCCTTGGTGAGGTGCTCGGGGTGCCACTGGACGCCGAGCACCCAGCGGGTGTCGTCGTCCAGCTCGACGCCTTCGATCAGTTGGTCGGGAGCCCACGCCACGGCCGTCAGCCCGCGGCCCAGAGACTTGATGACCTGGTGGTGGAAGCTATTGACCTCGACCTCGTCGGCGCCCATCACGCGCGCCAGCCGGCTCCCGGGCGTCACGGTGACCTTGTGGGTGGGCTGATCCCGCGCTTCCTTCTGGCTGTGCGGCACTTCGGTGCCGGGATCCGTGGCGACGTCCTGATAGAGGCTGCCCCCGAGCGCGACGTTCAGCACCTGGATGCCCCGGCAGATGGCCAGGATGGGCCGCTTCCGGTCGAGTGCGCCCTGGATCACGCCGAGCTCCAGCATGTCGCGCGCCGGCACCACGTCGTAGAGGCTCGTATGCGCGCTCTCCCCGAAGTGGGAAGGGTCCATGTCGCCGCCGCCCGTGAGCAGCAAGGCGTCGAGGCCGCGGCCGAGTCGCTCGAGCGAGGCCGCCGAGAGTTGAGGCGGCAGGAGAACGGGCACGCCGCCCGCCTGCTGCACGGCGTGGAGGTACGCGGAATTCACGTAGGCACGCTCGGGGGTGGCGTCGACGGTCATCGACATGGTCACGCCGACCAGCGGCCCGCGATTCATGCCGCTATGCTACCATACGCGCCATGAGCCTCGACTCCGTCACCTCCCAGAGGGAAGCGGGCGCCGCGCCCGCCGTGGGTCCGATGCAGCAGGTCATGGGCCGGCGCTGGATGGTGGTGGCCGGCCATCCGCTGGCCGCCCAGGCCGCCGCGCGCGTCCTCGAAGCGGGCGGCAACGCCATCGACGCCGGCTGCGCGGCCGGCATGATGCTCGGCGTCGTCCACCCGGACATGGTCAGCTTCGCCGGGGTGGCCCCCATCCTCGTGCACCTGGCGAAGAGCGGCGAGACCTTCGAGGTCTCGGGCGTGGGGCCGTATCCCAAGCGCGCGACGGCCGAGTTCTACCGCGAGCGCCACGGCGGCCAGATTCCCTCGGGACTGCTGCGCACGGTGGTGCCGGCCTCGCCGGATGCCTGGTGCGCGGCGCTCGAGCGCTGGGGCACCAAGACATTCGCCGAAGTCGCCGCGCCGGCCATGGAGTGCGCCGAGCACGGCTTCCCGCTGTCCCTCTTCTCGGCCTATCAGTTCGGTCGCGCCGTCGACAAGATCCGCCGATACCCGACCTCCGCCGCCGTCTACCTCAAGGATGGCCAGGCGCCGCCGGCCGGACATCTGCTCGTGGAGGCGGAGCTCGCGCAGACCATCAAGACGATGGCCACGGCCGAGCTGAAGGCGCGCTCTCGCGGGCGCGCGGGAGCCATCCGCGCCGCGCGGGATGCCTTCTACAAGGGCGACATCGCCGCGCGCATCGCGGACTACCACGCCAAGGAAGGCGGGCTCCTCACCCGCGAAGACCTGGCCGAGTTCTCCGTCGAGGTCGCGCCCGCCCTGAAGACCACCTTTGGAGATTACGAGGTCGCGGCCTGCGGGTTCTGGTGCCAGGGCCCCGTGTTCCTCCAGATGCTCAATCTGATCGAGAGCTACGACATGCGCGCCCTCGGACACAATACGCCGCGCGCTCTCCATATCATGACGGAGGCGATGAAGCTGGCCTTCGCCGACCGCGAGGCCTATTACGGCGACCCGCATCACGTCAAGGTGCCGGCCGACGGGCTCATGTCGAAGGAATACGCACGCGCCCGCCGCGCGCTGATCCGCGAAGACCAGGCGTGGCCGGACCTGCCGCCCGCCGGCGATCCGTTCGGGCTCCGCGCCGTCGCCAATGGCGGCCATGGCGTGTCGGGCCCCGCGACCATCCAGCCCGGAGGCTCGCTCGACACCTCCTATCTCTGCGTGGTGGACGCGGAGGGCAATGCCTTCTCGGCGACGCCGAGCGATCCGGGCGTGGATTCCCCCGTGATCCCCGGGGTGGGCTGTGTGATCTCGCCGCGCGGCTCTCAGGGTTGGCTCACGCCGGGGCATGCGAGCGAGGTGGCGCCCGGCAAACGGCCGCGACTCACGCCAGCGCCGTCGCTCGTGCTACGCGGCGGACGCGTCTTCATGCCCTTCGGCACGCCGGGTGGCGACGTCCAGCAGCAGGCCATGCTCCAGGTCTTCCTCAACGTCACGGCGCACGGCATGACGCCCCAGCAGGCCGTCGAGGCCCCGCGCGTGGCGACCCGGAGCTTCCCCGATTCCTTCTGGCCGCACGCGCATGCCCCCGGCATGCTCGAGACCGAGCGGCGTCTCGCTCCGGAGACCCGCGCCGCGCTCTCCGCCCTTGGCCACAAGGTGGCGGAGTGGCCGGAGTGGGACTGGCGCGCGGGCGGCGTGTGCGCCATCGTGGCCAGCCCCGATGGCGTCCTCATGGGCGGCGCCGATCCGCGGCGCGGAGCGCACGCCATCGGCTGGTAGTCAGATCAGTCTGGTAATCAGATCAGTCTGGTCGTCAGATCAGTCTGGTCGTCGGAGGGCCGCCGTCCGGCGGCTCGCAAGCTCAGGCAGGAGTGGCGGTCGCGACGTAGGCCCGGGTGAGCGCCTTCAGCTCGAAGGGCTTGGCGAGCGTGAAATCCACCATCGAGGTCGCGTCGGCGACCAGGTCCTCCGTTTCGTCCCATCCCGTCATGAGGCCGATCTTGAGATGCGGCCATCGACCTCGGATGGCCCGCGCGACCTCCGAGCCCATCATCCCGGGCATGCCCAGGTCGGTCAGCACGAGATCCACGGGTTGTCCCGCATCGAGCCAGGCCAGGGCCTCTCGACCACCCGCCGCCTGAAAGGCCGTATGCCCCGCAAACGCGAGCATGTCGGCGAGGGCCGAGCGCACCTCGGGCTCATCGTCCACGATCAGCACGCGCAGGTGGCTCGGCTCCGTCGGATCGGGTGAGACGGCGCCGGCCGCCACGGGGGTGGTGATGCCCGTGGCGGGCAGCGTGATCGTCACCGTGGTTCCCCGCCCCGGGGCGCTGGCGATTTCGAGCTTTCCGTTGTGGCGCTGCACGATGCCGTAGGTCACCGAGAGGCCCAGACCGGTGCTCTTGGGGCCCTTGGTGGTGAAGAAGGGGTCGAGGGCTCGCTGACGGACCTCTTCGGACATGCCGACGCCCGTGTCGCTGACCGCGCAATGCACGTCCGCCCCCGTCATCCACGTCTTGACGACCAGGCGCCCGCCGTCCGGCATGGCGTCGATCCCGTTCAGCAAGAGGTTCATCAGAACCTCCCGCAGGGGCGCGAGCTCGCCGGCCACGGGTCGGATGGCGCCCAGGTCGAGCGCCGTATCGATACGGATCTGACGCAGCAGGGCCTCGTTGTGCCAGCGCGGGCGCGTGAGCTCGAGCACCTCCTGCGCGAGCTGATTGAGATCGACGGGCACCGTGCGCGCGACGGGCTGCACGCGGCTGAAGCGCTGTACGCGCCGCACCACCTCTGCCCCGTCCTGGGCCGCCCGCTGGACAATCTCGAGGTATCGGCGCGCGTCGTGATCGGGCGCATTGGCGAGCAGCGTCTCCAGACGACCCAGGATGACCGCGAAGAGGTTGTTCAGATGGTGGGCCATGCCCGAGGCGAGCTTGCCGATGGCGGAGAGCGTCTCACCGCGCACGAGCTGGGCCTGAGTGGCCTTGAGGTCGTCCACCACGCTCTGCAGCTGCCGGGCCGCATCCTGCGCCTCCTCGAGGAGGCGGGCATTGTCCACCGCGTAGCCGATATAGGTCATGAGGGCGTTGAGGAACTGGAGATCGGTTGGCGTGAAGGCGCGGATGACCGTACCGCTGCTCCCGTCCTCTTTCTTGGCCAGGTTGAGCACACCGATGACGCGATCGCCGACGCGCACGGGCATGCACATGAAGGAGCCCGTGCCGTACCGGGGATCGTTCAGCGTGGCGAAGCGCGGATCGAATTCGATGTCGTCCACGATGACCGGCTCGCCCATTTGCGCGACCTTGCCCGCGATGCCCTCGCCCACCCGGATCTCCGTCTGGTTCTGGAGGTCTTCCGGCAGTCCGCGTGAGGCGGCGATGCGAAGGGTCAACTTCTCCTGATTGAGCAGCATGATGGAGCCGATATTGGCCCGGACGGCGCGCATGGTGCTCTGGAGCACGGAGGCGAGCAGGTCCTGGATCTTCGGGATGCGGGCGGAGAGCTCCACGACTTCGTTGAGAGTGCCCAGCTTGAAGACGAGATCTTCGAGCCGCTGGGTGGAGGCGCGGAGGTCTTCGAGCATCTGGTGAAAGGCGCCGGCGAGCTGGCCGATCTCCGCGACCTGTCCCAGCGCCGGCACGCGGGAAGGCTCCATGGCGCCCGGAAGGGGCTCGTCCGGCAGGAGGGGGAGATTGACCTCTTTGGCCAGCCGGGCGATCTGGTCCACCAGCCGCCGGAAGACGACGAAGCCCAGGCAGGCGATGATGAGGGCCATGAAGGAGGCGAACTGGGCTTCGGTCTTGGTGATGAGGTCGGAGACGGACAGGAAGGCGACGAAGAGCATGAGGGGCAGAACGGCGACGAGGACGAAGATGACGGCGGCCGCTTCCCGTATGCTCATCGCTTTGGACACGAAACTTGGGAGCCTCATGGGTGATTGGAACTACTGTAAAATCCCGGGCGTTCATTCTCCAAGCTAAACTGCCGGACCCCAGGGAGGAGAGCCATGGCCAATCCGCTGAGCCGCAGGCAGGTCCTGAAGTATGGCGCATTTACGACGGTGGGTGGTGTCCTGACCCCCGGTGTCTCGCTGGCCCAGGCCATCGTCACCGACACCAGGGGCCTCCTGGCCCGCGACATCCAATTGTCCGTGGGCGGCACGGCCATCCCCGCCTACGACGCGCGGCCCGAGAAGGCCGGGCGCTATCCGATCGTCCTCGTCATCTCGGGCTTCACCGGCAATAGCGAGCACAACAAGGACGTGGTCCGGCGCTTCGCCCAGGCCGGCTTCTACTCCATCGCTCCCGAGCTCTACTTCCGCGAGGGCGGAATGCAGGGGAAGGACTTCCAGCAGATGGGCCAGATCTCGGGCAAGGTCACCCGCGCCCAGCATCTGGGCGACCTCCGCGCCGCGGCCGACTATGCCAAGCAGCAGTCGTGGGCGCGCGCGGACCGGATCGGGGTCACGGGCTTCTGCGGGGGCGGAGCGCTGGCGCTGCACTTCACCGCGGAATATCCCAGCGTGACGGCAGTCGCGCCATGGTATGGCCAGGTCAAGCGCACCTTTCCCGATGCGCCCGGAGTGGACGCCTTCAGCCTCGTGGACAAGATCAAGGCGCCTGTGCTGGGGTTCTACGGCGAGGCGGACACGGGCATTCCCGCGGATGACGTCAAGCGCTTCGAGGCCGAGCTGAGGAAGAAGAACCCGAGCGTGGAGTTCGTGCTCTATCCGGGCGCGCCGCACGCCTTCTTCTCCGACGATCGGCCGCAGGTCTACAAGAAGGAGGCCGCCGAGGATGCCTGGAAGCGTTGCGTGGCCTTCTTCGACAAGCATCTGAAGGTCTAGCGCGTCGGTTTCTCACGCGCGCCTTCGGCGCGCCTCGACGGGCTGGCTTGCGCGGCGGCGGGTGCCGTCGTCCGCTCAACCTCCTCGCCTCGCGCGCCTCCTCGCTCGGGCGCCTCCGCCTGCCCCCCATCCCCCGAGACGGGGGTCGCTCGCCGCTCCGCCTGCGGCGGAGACGGCTCGCGCGGCGGAGGCGCCCTGCGCTTCGGGGCGCGCTACGGCTCGTCGGATTCGCTCCCGACGGCACCCGCCGCCGCGCAAGCCAGCCCGTCGAGGACTGAACCGATGAGATTCAGACAGTTTGGCTTTGGCTAGCTGGCGACGGCGGGAGCGGCTGAGGGAGCTTGGCGGACGGGCGTGGGGCGGGCGCTGATGGGCTCTTCTTTGATGAGGAGGGCGAGGCCGGAGGCGATGAGGGCGAGGAGGGCGGCGGAGAGAAAGGCCCAGGCATAGGAGCCGGTGGCGTCGAAGATGGCGCCGCCCGCCCAGGCGCCGAGGGCCGAGCCCACCTGGTGCGAGAAGTAGATCCAGCCCGAGAGCGCGCCCACGGAGAGCCGGCCGAAGATATTGGCGGTGAGCGTCGCGGTGGGCGGCACCGTCGAGATGTAGTTGAGACCGAAGATGGCCGCGAAGATGTGCAGCGAGGGCACGTTCCACACGTAAAGCAGGAAGATCAGGGAGAGGCCTCGCAGACCGTAGTAGATGGCCAGCGGGACCTTGCGCCCGAAGCGATCGCAGATCCAGCCAGAGGCGATGGTGCCCACGATGTTCATCGCCCCCATGAGGCCGAGGGCCTGTGCCGCGTGCATCTCCGAGAAGCCGTGCTCGGTCGCGTGGGGCACGAGGTGGGTGAGCACGAGGCCATTGGACGTATAGCCGCAGACGAAGAAGGTGGCGGCGAGGAGCCAGAAGGCGGGCACCTGCATCGCCTCTCCCACCGGCACGCGCCGGGTGTCCAGCGCCGACGCCAGGGCCGCCCCGCTTGCTCCGTAGGGCTTGAGTCCCTTGTCGGCGGGATCATCGCGCACGAGCCACAGAATCACGGGAAGGGCGAACACGAGAATGCCGACGCCGATCCAGAGGAAGGACGCGCGCCAGCCGAAGTTGCGGATGAGCAGCATGGCGAGCGGCACGATCAGCATCTGGCCGGCTGACATGGCGCCGCCCAGGATGCCGAGGATGAGGCCGCGGCGCGCCACGAACCAGCGCGCGGCAACCGTGGCCGCGGTCGCGAGCCCGAGGCCGCCGGCGCCTCCGGCCATGAGCAATCCCGCGAAGAGATACATCTGCCACAGGTGGCCGATGAACGCGGAGAGCACGGTGCCGAGGCCGAGGATGGCCGTGGCGAGCAGCATGACGCGGCGGGGGCCCCACACGTCGGCGAGCCAGCCCACGGTCGGGCCGACGGCGCCGAGAACGAAGAGCGACAACGCGGCGGCTCCGGAGAGCTGCTGGCGGCTCCAGCCCAGCTCGGCCTCGATCGGCTTGATGAACACACCGAACATGGCGCGCACGCCCGAGCCCGCCAGCATCACGACGACGACGGCCGAGAGGACTATCCAGCCGAAGTACAGCTTCTTCCGCGAGTCGGTCACGAGATCCCTCCGGCAACT